>JAGOCV010000394.1 GCA_017998575.1 Burkholderiaceae bacterium | reverse complement strand
CCTGTACGCGGGCCTGATGATCTCGCCCGAGGGCCAGGTCAAGACGCTCGAATTCAACTGCCGCATGGGCGACCCCGAGACGCAGCCGATCATGATGCGGCTGAAGTCCGACCTGTTCGACGTGCTCTGGGCCGCCACCGATGGCCGGCTCGACCAGGTCGAGCTCGACTGGGACCGCCGCGTCGCGCTGGGCGTGGTGATGGCCGCACACGGCTATCCGCTGTCGCCGCGCAAGGGCGATGCGATCCACGGCATTCCGGCCGAAGCCGACGATGCCGTGGTGTTCCATGCAGGCACCACGCTGGACGGCGAGGCGCTGCGCGTCTCGGGCGGCCGCGTGCTGTGCGTGACGGCGCTGGGCGACAACGTGCGCCAGGCGCAGCAGCGCGCCTACGATGTGGCCGACCGCATCGGCTTCGACGGCCAGCAGATGCGCCGCGACATTGGCTTCCGGGCCATCGGCTGAGCGCGCGGCATGCGTGATTTCGCGGCCGTGCGCGGCTGGTTCACCGGCCTGCAGGACCGGATCACGGCCGCCATCGAGGCGGAAGACGGCAAGGCGAAGTTCCTGTCCGACGCCTGGCGCAAAGAGCCGCACGAGCCGCTGCAAGGGGAGGGCGTCACGCGCATCCTCGAGGGCGGGGCGGTGTTCGAGCGTGCTGGCGTCGGCTTTTCGCACGTGCGCGGGCCAAGGCTGCCCCCCTCGGCCACGGCCAGCCGGCCGCAACTGGCGGGCGCGCCGTTCGAGGCCATGGGCGTGTCGCTGGTGTTCCACCCGCGCAATCCGTACGTGCCCATCGTGCACATGAACGTGCGCATGCTGCTGGCGCTGCCCGAAGGCGGCGAGCCCGTGGGCTGGTTCGGCGGCGGCATGGATCTCACCCCCTGCTATGGCTTCGAGGAAGACGCGGTGCATTTCCACCGCGCCTGCCGCGACGCGCTGGCACCTTTCGGCGACGACAAGTACCCGCGCTTCAAGACGTGGTGCGACGAGTACTTCTTCCTCAGGCACCGGGGCGAGCAGCGCGGCGTGGGCGGCGTGTTCTTCGACGATTTTTCCGAAGGCGGGTTCGACTCGGCCCTGGCCCTCACACAGTCGGTGGGAGATGCCTTCCTGGGCGCCTACGTGCCGATCGCGCAACGGCGCCGCGACATGCCCTACGGCGAGCGCGAGCGCGCCTTCCAGCTCTACCGGCGCGGCCGCTACGTGGAATTCAACCTGGTGTGGGACCGCGGCACGCATTTCGGCCTGCAATCGGGCGGCCGCACCGAATCCATCCTGCTGTCGATGCCGCCGCTGGCGAGCTGGGCCTACCAGCAGGTGCCCGAGCCGGGCACACCCGAAGCGCGGCTCTACTCCGACTTCATCGTGCGCCGGGAGTGGCTTTGAGCGGTGCTCCCGGGGCCCGCCGCATCGGCATCTACGGCGGCGCGTTCGATCCTCCGCACCTCACGCACGTGGCCCTGGCGCGGGCGGCGCTGGATCAGCTGGCGCTGGACGAGTTGCGGGTGTTTCCCACCGGCGATGCCTGGCACAAGGCGCGGACGCTGTCGCCGGCCGAGCACCGCATCGCCATGGCCGAAGCGGCTTTCGGCGATCTGCCGCGCACGGTGATCGACGTGCGCGAGACGCAGCGCGCCGGCCCCACCTACACCATCGATACGCTGCGCGAGTTGGCGGCCGGGCAGCCGGGCGCCGAACTGTTCCTGGTGATGGGCGCCGACCAGGCTGGCGCACTGCAAACCTGGCACGAATGGGCCGAGGTGTTGCGACTGGCTACAATCTCGCTCGCCGAGCGCGCGCCCGCCCCGGGCGAGCCGCCGGCCCCACCGCCTGCCTTGCCCGCAGGCACACGCCTGGTGAGGCTGCAACTGCCGCCCACCGACGCCAGCGCCACCCGCATCCGCGAAATGATCGCCAGTGGCAGGGACATCTCCGGGATGGTTCCTGCCGCGGTTGCGCGCTATATTGAACGCCACCACCTCTACCAGCCGACCTGATGACCTCTGAAACCGCCGCCAAGAAGGACACCCAGAAACTCCAGCGAGCCATCGTCGAGGGGCTGGAAGACGTCAAGGCACAGGACATCCAGGTCTTCAATACCGAACACCTCTCCCCGCTGTTCGAGCGCGTGATCGTCGCGTCGGGCACGTCCAACCGCCAGACCAAGGCGTTGGCTGCCAGCGTGCGCGACGCGGTGCGCGAAGCCGGTTTTCCCAAGCCCCGCATCGAAGGCGAGGACAACGGCGAGTGGATCATCGTGGACTGCGGCGCCGCCGTGGCGCACATCATGCAGCCGGCCATCCGCCAGTACTACCACCTGGAGGAAATCTGGGGTGAGAAGCCGGTGCGCCTGAAGCTGGGTGCGCCCAAGCCGGCAGCCGCGATCGCCGAGCAGAAGCCCGCCGCGAAGAAGAAGGCGGCTTCGGCCGACACGCCTTCGCTGCGCCGCAGCAGCGCGGCCAAGACGGCCATCCGCACGGCCGAGCGCGCTGCCAAGGCCGAGAAGGAAGCCGCCGCGCCCAAGCGCGCGGCACGCAAGACGGCGCCTCGCACGATCGCCAAGGTGGTCGTGGGTGCGCCGGCCAAGGCCGCCCGCAGCACGGCGTCGAAGTCGGCTGCCGCCAGGCCCACTGCCAAGACTGCGGTGAAGAAGGCCCCGGCCAAGAAGGTTTCCAAGCCCGCCGCATGAAGCTGCTGCTGGTGGCCGTGGGCCAGCGTGTGCCCGACTGGGCGCAGGTGGCCTACGACGACTATGCCAAGCGATTCCCCTCGGAACTCAAGGTCGAGCTGCGCGCCGTCAAGACCGAGCCGCGTGGCTCCAAGACGCTCGATACGCTGTACGCCGCCGAGCGCGAACGCATCGAGGCGGCGATCCCCCGGGGCTTCCGCGTGGTGGCACTGGACGAGCGGGGAACCTCACTTACCACCGCCGCGCTGGCGGCCAAGCTCAGGAACTGGCAGCTCGAAGGCGACGGCGTGGCGCTGGTCATCGGCGGTCCCGACGGGCTGGATCCGGCGTTCCGTCAGGCCGCGCACGAGCGCATCCGCCTGTCTGACCTGACGCTGCCGCACGCCATGGTGCGCGTGTTGCTGATCGAGCAGCTCTACCGCGCCTGGTCCATCAACGCCAACCACCCCTATCACCGTGAAA
>JAGOCV010000393.1 GCA_017998575.1 Burkholderiaceae bacterium | reverse complement strand
GTCGTGCGCTTCGGCCGCCTACTACATCGCCGCCGCCACCGACGAGATCTTCGTGGACAAGGCCAGCATCGTCGGCAGTATCGGCGTGCTGATGGATGGCTTCGGCTTCACGGGCCTGATGGACAAGCTCGGCGTCGAGCGCCGTCTGCTCACGGCAGGCGAGAACAAAGGTTTCCTCGACCCGTTCAGCCCGCAGACCGAGCGCCAGCGTGCGTACGCGCAGACCATGCTCGACGAAGTGCACAGGCAGTTCATCGCCGTGGTCAAGGCCGGCCGTGGCGATCGCATCAAGGAGACGCCGGAACTCTTCAGCGGACTGTTCTGGACCGGCTCTCAGGCCATCGAGATGGGCCTGGCCGACAAGCTCGGCAGCCTCGACTACGTGGCGCGTGAGGTCGTCAAGGCCGAGGAAATCATCGACTACACCCGCCGCGAGAATGTGGCCGAGCGGCTGGTGCGTCAGTTCGGCGCATCGGTCGGGGAGGGCGCCATGCAACTGCTGCGCAACGCGCCCACGTTGCGCTGAGTCGCTTCAGCGGCCCAGGCAGAACACGGCAGGCGTGTCGTTGGCCGGTGCCTGCCGCGCCGTGCCATCGACCGCCTGCTGCATCCACTGGCGCCACTGGCGTACCGTCGCCGCGTGTGTGCGGCCGTTCGGCAGCGTGAGTCCGCTGGCCACGGCCAGCCAGGTGTTGGGTTGCAGTGTCTGCAGCAAGGCCTTCAGCAGGACTGCGTTGCGATAAGGCGTTTCGATCACCAGTTGCGTCTGCCCACCGCGCAGCGCCAGCGCTTCCAGTTCGCGTATGCGTTGCGTGCGCTCACCCGCATCCTGCGGCAGATACCCCACGAACGCGAAGTTCTGGCCGTTCAGACCACTGGCTGCCAGCGCCAGCATGAGCGAGACTGGCCCGGCAAGTGCGACCACGGGAATGCCGGCCGTCTGCGCGGCGCGCACCACCGACGATCCCGGATCGGCCACGGCCGGCATGCCGGCTTCGCTCACGAGCCCGATGTCGTGGCCCGCCAGGGCAGCCTGAAGCAACGCGGCCGCATCGAAGCCGGCAGGCGCGCCTGCATGGTCCCCCTTTTTATGGACCCCATGCGGAAGCTCGGTGACATGCAGGCTCTGAAGCGGCGCTGCCAGCGGCGTGACGGCATCCACGCGCTTGAGGAACGCCCGTGCCGACTTGGCGTTCTCGCAGACCCAGTGCTGCAGCCGGGCTGCCGTCCGGATCGTTTCGCCGGGCAAGGCCAGGTCCAGCGGCGCTTGCGGCGTGCAGCCGAAATCCAGCGGTGTCGGCACCAAGTAGAGCGTCCCCGGCGAGCTCACGCGAGCACCTCGAGTCCAGCGGCGCGCAGCAGCGAGACGGTGCGGATCAGCGGCAGGCCGATCAGCGCCGTGGGATCGTCGTTGTCGATCGAGGACAGCAAGGCGATGCCCAGTCCCTCGCTCTTGGCGCTGCCGGCGCAGTCGTAGGGCTGTTCGAGCCGGAGGTAGGTCTCGATCTCTGCCTCGCTCAGGTCGCGGAAACGCACTTGTACGGCTGCCAGATCGGCCTGCTCGAAGCCCGTGTCCTGGCAGACCACGGCCAGGGCAGTCTGGAACACCACCGTCTGGCCCCTCATGCTCTGCAACTGCGCGCGTGCCCGCTCATGTGTGCCCGGCTTGCCCAAGGGGTGCCCGTTCAGATCGGCCACCTGGTCGGAGCCAATGACGATCGATCCGGGGTGGCGTGAGGCCACGGCACGCGCCTTGGCCAGTGCGAGACGGCCGGCCAGGGCCGCTGGTGCCTCGCCCGGCAGAGGGGTCTCATCGACGTCTGGGGAATCGACGGTGAACGGAATGCGCAAGCGTTCGAGCAGTTCGCGACGGTAGCGGGAGGACGAGCCGAGCACCAGTGGCCGGCCGCGGGACGAGACGGGAGACATGCGGTGATTCTCTTACACTGCCCGCCATGAAAAAGGACTTCGCTCCCGCTGCTCTGGATGTGCGGGCGTTCGCCCAGGCCGATGGACGTGTGTCGGGCTCGACGGCCGTGTCGGTATTGCCGCGTCTGGCCGGTGATCTGCCACCGGAAGCCGCGGCGAGCGCGGCGCCCATCGAATGGAGTGCCCAGGGCGAGGCCCGTCCGGTGCAGGGTGCCGCGGAACAGATATGGCTTTCGTTACAGGCCTCGGCCCGCCTGCCGATGGTGTGTCAGCGCTGTCTGCAACCGGTTGACGTGGCTGTAGAGGTCGACCGTGTGTTCCGATTCGTGGCCGATGAGCGCACGGCCGAAGCGGAAGATGATGAGGCCGAAGAAGACGTGCTGGTCCTCGACCGTGCCTTTGACCTCATGGCATTGCTGGAAGACGAACTTCTGATGGCGCTGCCGTTGGTACCAAGCCATGAGGTTTGTCCGGCGGGAGGCGCGCAAGCGCCATCTGTCGCCGCCGGCGATCCGGTTTTCGAGGAAAAGCCCAATCCGTTTGCGGCGCTGCAGGGGCTGCGCTTGAACAAAACGAAGTAAATCAATGGCTTGGGCTATAATCATGGGCTTCGCGCGAATTGCCATTGCCTCGTCAAATGGCGAGCTTCGCTGCCCACCCACCCATTTTTGAACCAGGAGCCACACCATGGCCGTCCAGCAAAACAAGAAGTCGCCTTCCAAGCGCGGCATGCACCGTTCGCACAACGCCCTGAACGTTCCGGGCCTGGCTGTCGAGCCGACCACCGGCGAAACCCACCTGCGCCATCATGTCAGCCCCAGCGGCTTTTATCGCGGCCGTCAGGTTCTCAAGACGAAGTCCGAAGCCTGAAAGCGCTTCAGACATCAGAGGCCCGGAGCTACGCGATCGCGCTGGCCACGGGCCTTTGTTTTGATGACCGCCTTCATCCTGGCCCTTTGCCCGCCCTGTTTTGTGCCGGCTGCTGGTAGCCGGCCATGATCACCCTTGCCGTTGATTGCATGGGTGGCGACCATGGGCCGCGCGTCACGCTCGCCGCCAGTCGCCGCTTTCTCGAGCGTCATGCCGATGCCCACCTGTTGCTGGTGGGACTTCCCGAGAGTTTGTCCTCTTTCACCCATGAGCGGGCCACCCTCGTCCCAGCTAGCGAAGTGGTGGCCATGGACGATGCGGTTGAGGTGGCGCTGCGCCGCAAGAAGCACTCGTCGATGCGGGTGGC
>JAGOCV010000392.1 GCA_017998575.1 Burkholderiaceae bacterium | reverse complement strand
CATCAGCACGCCGTTCACGGGCCACAAGATGAGCGGCTACGGCCAGGAGAAGGGCCGCCTGGGCATCCTGGAATACACGAGCCAGAAGAGTTTCTACTGGGGGCTGAACGACGCGCCCCTGCCATGGGCGGCCTGAACGCAGACCGCGCAATGAAGAAGGCCTCGCATCGCTGCGAGGCCTTCTGCTTTCAGGCGCGGCGCGCGCGCATCACGCCCTCAGGTCAAACCGGTCGAGGTTCATCACCTTGGTCCACGCCGCCACGAAGTCGCGCGTGAACTTGGCCTGGCCGTCGGCGCTGCCGTACACCTCGGCGATGGCGCGCAGTTGCGCGTTGGAGCCGAACACCAGGTCGATGCGGCTCGCAGTCCAGCGCGGCGCGCCGGTCTTGCGGTCGCGGCCGGTGAAGGCTTCGCGGGCATCGGACGTGGGCTTCCATTCGGTGGCCATGTCCAGCAGGTTGACGAAGAAGTCGTTGGTGAGTTGGCCGGGGCGGTCGGTGAACACGCCCTGCTTTTCGTCGCCCACGTTGGCGCCCAGCACGCGCAGGCCGCCCACCAGCACGGTCATCTCGGGCGCGGTGAGGGTGAGCAGTTGCGCGCGGTCGATCAGCAGGTGCTCGGCCGGCACGCTGTAGCGGCCGCCCAGCCAGTTGCGGAAGCCGTCGGCGGCGGGCTCCAGCGGCGCGAAAGAGGCCACGTCGGTCTGGTCCTGCGAGGCGTCGGTGCGGCCGGGTGCGAAAGGCACGGTGATGCTCTGGCCGGCGTCCTTCGCTGCTTTCTCGATGGCGGCGCCGCCAGCCAGCACGATCAGGTCGGCCAGCGAGATGCGCGTGCCGGCCTGGGCCGCTTCTGCGCGGATGGCTTCGAGCCTGGCCAGCACCCTGGCCAGTTGCTGGGGCTGGTTGACGGCCCAGTCCTTCTGGGGCGCCAGGCGGATGCGCGCGCCGTTGGCGCCACCGCGCTTGTCGGAGCCACGGAAGGTGGAGGCCGAGGCCCAGGCGGTGGAGACCAGCTCGGCCACGGTCAGGCCCGATTCGAGCACGCGCTTCTTGAGGCCGGCGACGTCGGCGTCCTTGACGGGCGGGTGGTCGGCAGCCGGCACGGGGTCTTGCCAGATCAGCACTTCGGCCGGCACTTCGGGGCCGAGGTAGCGGGCGCGCGGGCCCATGTCGCGGTGGGTGAGCTTGAACCAGGCGCGCGCGAAGGCGTCGGCGAACTGCTGCGGGTTTTCCAGGAAGCGGCGCGAGATCTTCTCGTAGGCCGGATCGAAGCGCAGCGACAGGTCGGTGGTCAGCATCGTGGGCAGCAGCTTCCTGCCCTTGTCGAAGGCGTGCGGAATGGTGGCGCTGGCCCCCTTGGCCACCCATTGGTGGGCGCCGGCGGGGCTCTTGGTCAGCTCCCATTCGAAGCCGAACAGGTTCTCGAAGAAGTTGTTGCCCCATTTCGTTGGCGTGGTCGTCCACGTCACTTCGAGGCCGCTGGTGATGGTGTCGGCGCCGCGGCCCGTGCCGTGGCTGTTGTGCCAGCCGAAGCCCTGGGCTTCGAGCTCGCCGGCTTCGGCTTCAACGCCCACGTGCTTGGAGTCGGCCGCGCCGTGCGTCTTGCCGAAGGTGTGGCCGCCGGCGATCAGGGCCACGGTCTCTTCGTCGTCCATCGCCATGCGGGCGAAGGTGTCGCGGATGTCGCGCGCGGCGGCGATCGGGTCGGGCTTGCCGTCCGGGCCTTCGGGGTTCACGTAGATCAGACCCATCTGCACGGCGGCCAGCGGGTTTTCCAGGTCACGCGAGTGCGGCTTCTGGCTGTCGTCGTCCTTCACCAGCACGGCGTGCTTTGCGACGCCGGGCGAGCCCTGGCTGTAGCGCACGTCGCCACCCAGCCATTCCTTCTCGCGGCCCCAGTACACGTCCTGGTCGGGTTCCCACACGTCGGCGCGGCCGCCGGCGAAGCCGAAGGTCTTGAAGCCCATGGTCTCCAGGGCCACGTTGCCGGTGAGGATCATCAGGTCGGCCCACGAGATCTTGTTGCCGTACTTCTGCTTGATGGGCCAGAGCAGGCGGCGCGCCTTGTCCAGGCTCACGTTGTCGGGCCAGCTGTTGAGCGGCGCGAAGCGCTGTTGCCCACGGCCGGCGCCGCCGCGGCCGTCGCCGATGCGGTAGGTGCCCGCGCTGTGCCAGGCCATGCGCACGAACAGCGGACCGTAGTGGCCGAAGTCGGCCGGCCACCAGTCCTGCGAATCGGTCATCAGCGCGGCCAGGTCTTTCTTGACGGCGGCGAGGTCCAGCGACTGGAAGGCGGCTGCGTAGTCGAAACCCTCGTCCATCGGGTCCGACTTGGCCGAATGCTGCGCCAGCAGGTCCAGCCGCAGGGCCTTGGGCCACCAGTCGCGGTTGGTGGTGCCGCCGCCGGCGGTCTGGTGGAAGGGGCACTGGCCCTTGGGCTGGTCGGTGTTGGCGCTGCTGCTCATGCGGGGCTCTCCTTGGAAGTTCTGGTGGGCGAGGACGGGAAACGGTGAATCAAATTCTGCGGGAAAAGCAGGTGGGCGGCGATTGAAATGCCTTACTCCGCCGATAGGAAACGGCCGCACACACGGGCGCAGCCCGCGATGTGCTCCTACAGGAAGCGGGTCTGGCGCCGTCTAGAGTGGTGCGGCCCGAATGCCCATTGCCCGAGGATCACGATGAACTCCCCCGCAGACGAACCGCTGCCGCCCGAACTGCTAGAGGTCGTCGAGGTGGCCGCCGCCAGCACCGGCCCCACCGAGACGCGTGCCATGCGGCTGCACATCAACGGTCAGTCGTATGACCTGCAGGTGCAACCCTGGGTCACGCTGCTCGACCTGCTGCGCGAACGCCTGCATCTCACCGGCACCAAGAAGGGCTGCGATCACGGCCAGTGCGGCGCCTGCACCGTGCTGGTCGATGGCACGCGCATCAATGCGTGCCTCACGCTGGCCGTGATGCACGACGGGCGGGAGATCACCACCGTGGAGGGGCTGGCGGCGCTGGCCGGTGGCGGCGATCTGCATCCGCTGCAGCAGGCCTTCATCCGCCACGACGCGTTCCAGTGCGGCTACTGCACGCCGGGCCAGTTGTGCTCGGCCGTGGGGCTGGCCAACGAAGGCATTGCGCGCGACGAGGACGAGGTGCGGGAGTTCATGAGCGGCAACCTGTGCC
>JAGOCV010000108.1 GCA_017998575.1 Burkholderiaceae bacterium | reverse complement strand
GGGCCGGGGGTCTTCCACACCACGTTGAACTGGCCGTCGGCCTTGATCTCGCCGATGAACACGCTCTTGTGCAGGTGGTGGTTCTTCTCGTCCATCTTGGAGACGATGCCCGACGGTGCCTTGAAGGTCTGGCCGGCCATGGCGGCGATGACCTTGTCCGGATCGGTCGACTTGGCCTTCTCGACGGCCTGCTTCCACATGTTGATGCCGATGTAGGTGGCTTCCATCGGGTCGTTGGTCAGCGGGCGATCCTTGTGGCCGGGGATGTTCTTGGCCTTGGCGTAGTCGCTCCACTTCTTGATGAACGCGGTGTTTTCCGGGTTCTTGATCGACATGAAGTAGTTCCAGGCGGCCAGGTGGCCCACCAGCGGCTTGGTGTCCACGCCACGCAGTTCTTCCTCACCCACGGAGAAGGCGACGACCGGCACGTCCTTGGCCTTGAGGCCGGCGTTGCCCAGTTCCTTGTAGAAGGGCACGTTGGAGTCACCGTTGATGGTCGACACCACAGCCGTCTTGCCGCCCTGGCTGAACTTCTTCACGTCGGCGACGATGGTCTGGTAGTCGGCATGGCCGAACGGGGTGTACTTCTCGTCGATGTCGCTGTCCTTGACGCCCTTGCTCTTGAGGTAGGCGCGCAGGATCTTGTTGGTGGTGCGCGGGTACACGTAGTCGGTGCCCAGCAGCACCCAGCGCTTGGCGCCGCCGCCGGCCTTGCTCATCAGGTAGTCGACGGCCGGGATGGCCTGCTGATTGGGCGCGGCGCCCGTGTAGAACACGTTCTTGGAGAGCTCTTCGCCTTCGTACTGCACGGGGTAATACAGCAGCGAGTTGGCTTCTTCGTAGACCGGCAGCACCGACTTGCGGCACGACGAGGTCCAGCAGCCGAAGGTGACGGCGACCTTGTCCTGCGACACCAGCTGCTTGGCCTTTTCAGCGGCCAGCGGCCAGTTGGAGGCGATGTCGACCACGACCGGCTCGAGCTTCTTGCCCATCACGCCGCCCTTGGCGTTGATCTCGTCGATGGTCATGAGCACCGTGTCTTTCAGCACGGTCTCGGAAATCGCCATGGTGCCCGACAGGCTGTGCAGGATGCCGACCTTGATGGTGCCGCCCGACTGGGCGAAGGCGGGCGAGGCCATCACGCCTGCCAGCGCGGCGGCGGCAGCAATGGCCTGGATGGTGAAACGACGTTGCATGTGTGCTCTCCGGGTGGTTGGATCGGCTCGCCGCGCCGCCTGCCCCTCCGGGTGGCCGTTTCGCTGACGATGCGGCCGATTCTGGAGAGCGCCCCCCGCCGCGCATATACGCCGGGTGGCGTACGCGCCGCTGGCGGGCCCCAAGCGCGAGCGACCGCCCACTCCCGGCGCGCCGGTGGGTGGCCGTTAAACTGCCGGGTTTTCCGTTTTCTTCCCAACCGGCATCAGCAGCAAGGCGCACATGTCACGGCGCATCCCTGTCACCGGCCCGGCGCTCGTCCGCGTGCTCGCCCGGCTGGCCGACATCGACTCATCCTCCGAATCGCGTCAGTCGTTTCCCGACCGGCTCAGCCAGTGGCTGCGCTGGAACGACGCGATTTCGCTGGCCGGCGCGCTCAACACCGCGCCCGTGGCCGCGCGCGCCCTGCGTGGCGGTGACGCCGCCGCCGACTACCGCAACGTGCGCGCCGCGCTGGAAGCCGCCATCGCGGCCGACAGCCATGCCCGCCCCAACGGCCTGCAACCCCTGCCCGGCGCCGAACCCGAGGCCGACTTCTCTGCCTTCCGCCACCGCTACCAGACGCGCCAGCAGGCCATGGAAGCCGGCATCGCGCCGCTGCGCGCCCGCCTTCGCGCCCGGCTGGCCACGCGCTCGGCCGAACACGCGCGGCTGGCCGCCGTCGACGCCGTCATGGAACAGGTGATGGGCACGCGCGAGCGCAGTCTGCTGCTTCACGTGCCCGCGCTGCTGGAGCGGCGCTTCCGCAGGCTGCAGGCGGATGCCGCCGCGGCGCAGGCCACTGGCGACCCCGCCGGCGCCCCGTCCGCCGCCGTCGCCACCAACCTCTGGCTGCAGCAGTTCCGTCGCGACATGCACGAGCTGCTGCTGGCCGAACTCGATCTCCGGCTGCAGCCGGTCGAAGGGCTGCTCGCAGCTCTCGAGCCCGCTGCCGCCTCACCCGCCATCGCCACACCATGATCCGACACCTTCCTTCCATCGCATTCGCCGCCGGGCTCGCCACCGTGGCCTGGGTCGGGGCGGGCTACGTGGGCAGCCATCCGCTGGCGCTGGCCATGACAGCGCTGATCGCCGCTTTCTACGTCTGGGGCGCGGCCGAATTGCGGCGCTACCGCGAAGCCACCGACACGCTCGCCCACGCCGTGGCCGACACCCAGGAGCCCGCCGGCCTGGCCGCCTGGATCGAGCGCCTGCACCCTTCGCTGCGCGAGCCGGTTCGCCAGCGCATCGAGGAAGGCCGCGCCAGCCTGCCGGGCCCCGCCCTCACGCCCTATCTGGCCGGCCTGCTCGTGCTGCTGGGCATGCTGGGCACCTTCCTGGGCATGGTGGTGACGCTGCGCGGCACCGGCGCCGCGCTCGACACGGCGACCGACCTCGAATCCGTGCGCATCGCGCTGGCGGCGCCGGTGCGCGGGCTGGGCCTGGCGTTCGGCGCGTCGGTGGCGGGCGTGGCCACCTCGGCCATGCTGGGCCTGATGTCGTCGCTGCTGCGGCGCGAGCGGCTGCAGGCCGTGCAGGCGCTCGACGTGCGCATCGGCAGCACGCTGCGCGGCTTCTCGCGCGCGCACCAGCGCGAGGAATCGTTCCGCCTGCTGCAACGGCAGGCCGAAGCGCTACCGGTGGTGGCCGAGCGCCTGCAGTCGTTGATGGATTCGCTCGAACGCCAGTACCAGGCGCTGGGCGACCGGCTGGCCAGCAGCCAGGACAACTTCCATGCGCGCATCGAAGCGACCTACACGGGCCTGGCCGCGTCGGTGGACCAGTCGCTGCGCACCAGCCTGGCCGAGAGCGCGCGCGCCGCCGGTGCGGCCATCGCGCCCATGGCCGAATCCACACTCGCCGGGCTCGCGCGCGAGGCTTCGGCGCTGCATTCCGGCGTGGCGCAGGCCATGCAGGCGCAGCTGGAAGCCCTCTCGGGCCGTTTCGACGAACGCGTCGACCGCGTGGCCGGCCTCTGGACCGAAGCGCTGGCCGAGCAGCGCCGCGCCCACGACGTGGCCGGCACCCGGCTGGGCGACGCGCTGGGCCGCTTCACCACCGGCTTCGACGAACGCTCGCAGGCGCTGGTCGACCGGGTGGCAAGCCGGCTGGAGCAGACGGTGGAGCGTGTCTCGACGCAGACCGACGCGCTGCTGGCCCGCCAGCAGCAGGCCGGCGACGACCTCACCTCGGGCGCGCAGCAGGCACTGTCGGCGGCCACCGCCGGCTTCGCCGAACAGTCGGCCACACTGCTGCGCACCGTGGAGCAGGCCCATGCCGACCTGCAATCGCGCGTGGCTGAAGGCGACCAGCGACGGCTGGCCGCCTGGACCGACGCGCTCGCCGCGATGGCGACGACACTGCAGCGCGAATGGCAGCAGGCCGGCGAACACGCGGCGCGCCAGTTGCAGGCCGGCGAGCAGATGGCCACCGGCACGCTGCAGGCCCTGACGGCGGCTTCCACTGCTTTCGGCGAACAATCGGCCGCGCTGCTGCGCACGGTGGACGAAGCCCATGTGCAACTGCAGGCCAGCCTCGCCGAGCGCGAGCAGCAACGCCTGGCAGCCTGGAGCGATGCCATCGGCGCGCAGACCGCAGCGCTGCAGGCCGAATGGAAACAGGCCGGCGAGCAGACCGCCCGCCAGCAGCAGGCCATCTGCGACACGCTGGCGCAGACGGCGCGCGACGTGACGGCCCAGGCCGAAACGCAGGCGCGCCAGACGCTGGCCGAAATCCAGCAGCTGATGCAGGCCGCCGCCGAGGCGCCGCGCGCGGCCGCCAGCGTGATCGGCGAGCTGCGCCAGCAACTGTCGGACAGCATGGTCCGCGACAACGCCATGCTCGAAGAGCGCAGCCGCATCCTGGAGACGCTCGCCACCCTGCTGGACGCGGTCAACCACGCCAGTGGCGAGCAGCGCGCGGCCATCGATGCGCTGGTGGCGGCATCGTCGGGCGTGCTCGAACGCGCGGGCGAACGCTTCGCCGAGCAGGCCGGCGCCGAGACGGCGCGCCTGCAGGATGCCGCCACCCACGTGGGCGAGGGCGCGGCCCATCTGAGCCGCCTGGGCGAGGCCTTCGGCACGGCGGTCGAGCAGTTCAGCCAGACCAGCCAGCAACTGGGCACTCAGCTGCAGCGCATCGAAGGCGCGCTGGGCCAGTCGATGGCCCGCAGCGACGAGCAACTGGCCTATTACGTGGCGCAGGCGCGTGACGTGGTGGACCTGAGCCTGCTGTCGCAAAAGCAGATCGTCGAGCAGTTGCAGCAGCTGGCGGCGGCGCCAGCGCCGGGGGCCGCCACATGATGGCCGACGAGATCGACGACGGCATCGAGCCGTCGGTGCCGGTCTGGGCCGTGTTTGGCGACCTGATGGCCGGGCTCGTCGGCGCGCTGGCGCTCGTGCTGGTCGCGGCGCTGGGCATGCAGCTGGATCTGGCCGAACGCCTGAAGACCGAAATCGCGCAGCGCGAAATCCAGACGCAGCGGCTGCAGGCGCTGGAGCAGGCCCTGGCCGGGCCGCTGGCGGCCGGCCGCGTGACGCTGGACAACGGCCGCATCGGCATCAGCGGCAGCGTGCTGTTCGCCTTCAACTCGGCCGAGCTGCAGCCCGAAGGCCGCCAGTTGCTGCGCAGCCTGGCCGAGCCGCTGGCCGCCTATCTGAAGGCACGCGACGAAGTGCTGATGGTCAGCGGCTTCACCGACAACCGGCAGGTGCGCGACGGCGCGCGCCGCTTCGCCGACAACTGGGAGCTGTCGGCCCAGCGCGCGCTCACGGTGACGCGCGCGCTGATCGACGACGGCCTGCCGGCGTCGGCCGTGTTTGCCGCGGCGTTCGGATCCGAGCAGGCCGTGGCGTCCAATGCCGATGCCGACGGCCGCGCGCGCAACCGCCGAGTGGAGATGTCGCCCACACCACGCCCGGCGCGCACCGTGGCGCCGCCCCGTGGCTGAACCCGTCGCCCCCTCCGCGGCGCCGGTGCCGCGCCGCGGCCCGCTCGGCGAGCTGGCCGACCGGCTGAACGCCAAGGCCATCGGGCAAGCCGCGAGCGCTGCCCGGCCGGAGGGCGCCGCGCCGGCTCCCGGCCTGCCCGAGCCCGGCACGCTGGACTACTTCCGCCGCACCTGGTCGCGGCTGGACGCCGGCCGGCGGCTGGCCCAGGCGCTGGCCGAAGTGCCCGAGAACGCCGGCCCGATCAATTCGCAGCAGCTGGTGCATCGCTCGCTGGTGCTGATGAACGGGTTGTCCCCGACCTACCTGGAGCACTTCCTGGCCCATGCCGACGCCCTGCTGTGGCTGGACGAGCACGCCCGCGGCGGCCCGGCGCCGGCCGCGGCAACCGCCTCCGGCGGGCCGCGCCGCAGCCGGGGCAAGGCTGCCTGAGCCGGCCGGCGCGCGCGCCGGGCATGTCTCGTGCATGCCTCGTGCGTGCCCTTTCGCTGAACAAAGCCCGGTATTCCCGGACTGGACGCATGCTCCTCCCTACCCGGGCACCCGCCGCTGCATAGAATAGGCACCGCGTTGCTCCGCCCAAGGGGGGTGGAGATTGCGGAACGCCGCACACCAGAATATGGCCTTGGAATCGTTCGCTCTCCAGAATTGCCTAGACCACGCGGCGGACGATGGGCAAGCCTCGTTCGCGCGCTGCGTGGACAACACGGTCAAGGTGCTGCAGGACGCCGAAGGCAAGAGCATCAGCAGCGCCAGCCGCAACGAACTCACGCTGGCCTGGCGCACCCTGGCCAACCTGCGCGATCCGCTGTCGCGGCGCTACGCGGCCCTGCTGCGCGATGCACTCAACGCCGAGACCGCAGCCGCCATGCGACTGGCGGCCAACCCCAATCCCAATGCGACGGGCCAGTTCATGGTACCCAAGGCAGCGGCGGCCGATTTCGATCCGTTCGGCGACGGCGACTCGTGCTTCGGTGGACGCGACTTCACACTGGTCGACGACTCCGCGCTGTCGCAGTCGATCGAAGTGTCCCGCCTGCTGCAGCGCCTGTCGGGCATCCTCGAATCCAGCATGCTGGCCGTGGACGGCCTGGTGAGTTCGGCGCTCGGGCTCACGCACATCGCGCCGCAGTTCAACCCGTTCCGCGCCGACATCTTCGCGCGCGTGGTGCGCGCAACGCTGGACGAGGCTGGCGCCGAGTCGGGCACGGTGACCGTCTGGCTCGCGCACATCGCGCCGCCGCTGGGTGACGAGATCAAGTCCGTCTATGCGCGCGTGATCCGCGACCTCAAGGAAGCCGGCGTACAGGCGGTGGGCTACAAGGTCGGCCAGGCGCCCGAATCGCCGTCCGGCGCTGGCAACTCGTCCACCGGCGAATCCGGCGGCCCCGACAGCGGCCATGGCGCTCTCGCGGGCCCCGGTGGTGGCGGTGGCGGTAGTGGCGGCGGCATGGGTGGCGGCGGCATGGGTGGGGGCGGCGGCGGTGGCGGCAGTGCTGGCGGGGGTGTCGGCGGCGGCACCTACATTGGCGATCCGGTCGTGGTCGACATGGCCGACGAGCAGGTAAGCGGCGAGCTGCTGCGCCAGTTCTTCGCCAACCCGACGGCCCCCGCGCCCACCGGCCCGGCGCCGCGCGTGCTGGCACCGGCCTTCTACGAATCGGTGGACCGCGAACTGGCGCAACTGCGCGACGAGCTCGACACCGAAGTGCTGCCCGACTCGCCCGAGAACTACCGCGAGATTCCGCCCATCGAGCGGCCGATGCGCTATGTCGATGCCTCGATGGGCCTGAGCTCGCCGATGTGGGGCGAGTACGCGCGCGCCAAGGAGCGCGCGCTGGTGCGCACGCAGCTCAAGCGCGATGCGCAGTACGTCGACCAGGTGCTGGGCCTGGAGCTGGTGCGCGAGCTGCTCAACCAGGTGGCGCGCGACGCCCGCCTGCTGGGCGCCATGCGCGAGGCCATCCTGGCGCTGGAGCCGGCGCTGCTGCGCCTGGCGATGATCGACCCGCGCTTCTTCTCCGACACCTCCCACCCGGGCCGCCGGCTGATCGAGCGCGTGGCGCAGCGCAGCTTCCGCTACAACGACGAGCTCGCGCCCGATTTCAACGAATTCCTCGAACCCATCGGCTCGGCCTTCAACGGCCTGAACCATCTGGAAGAAGTCACCGACGCCAAGCCTTTCGAGGCGGCGCTCGGCAAGCTCGAAGGGCTGTGGACCGAACAGGATCAGGCCGACGCCGAACCCCGCAACGCCGTCGTCGAAGCCATGCGCTTCGCCGAAGAGCGGCAGGCGCTGGCCAACCAGCTGGCGTACGAGATCAGCCAGCGCACCGACCTCGATCTGGTGCCGGCCGTCATCCTCGACTTCCTCTACAACCGCTGGACGCTGGTGATGGCGCACGCGCGCCTGAAGGACACCAAGAACCAGCTCGACCCGGGCGGCTTCGGCTCGCTGGTGTCCGATCTGCTCTGGAGCACCAAGCACGAGCTCACGCTTAACAACCCGGTCAAGCTCATCGGCCTCATTCCGTCGGTGCTGCGCAAGATCAACGAGGGCCTGGAGATGCTGGGCCAGGACGGTGCCGAGCGCCAGTCGATCTTCGACACGCTCGAACGCCTGCACAAGCCCGTGCTCGACCTGTGCCGCACGCGCAACCGCCGCGACTGGAAAGACGGATTCCTCGACGCGCGCCCCGAGGCGCCCGAGGCGCCGGCCACGGCCGAGGAACGCAAGCCCAAGCCCGCGGCCCGGCCCTGGATCGGACGCGAGGCGCTCGAAGCCGTGGGCTTCGAGGAGCCCGGCCTGCTCGCCGGCGAAAGCGGCGACAGCCAATTCGATTCTTCGCTGTTCGAATCTTCATCGCTCTCGCCCGACTCGGGCGCCGTGCCGCTCGACTCCGGTGCCGCGCCGCTGGACGACGCCCCGGCCGCCGGTCCTGCCACGCCGGCCGGCCCCGGCGTCGAGCTCACGCCCTCGCAGATCATCAAGGGCCTCAAGCTGGGCGGCTGGGTCGACCTGCATTCGCAGAAAGCGTGGCTGCGCGCCCAGCTCATCTGGGCCAGCCAGCGCCGCACGCTCTTCATGTTCGAGAGCCAGAACAACCGGCCGCACTCCATGACGCGGCGCAGCTGCGAACGCCTGATCCGCGCCCGCGAACTGCGGCCGGTGGACATGCAGGAAGTGGTGGCACGCGCGCTGCAGGCGATCGCGCGGGAAGCGGCCGGTGCGCCGGCCGACGAATCCCAGGGCCCCGAGTCCGTCTCCGCGCCCGAGGCCGCCGAGCGCGAGCCGGGGCTGCAACCCGCGGCGTGACCGCGCGGCCGGCAGCGCCGCGCAGCCGCCGCCGGTGGTCGTTCAGAACTTGAAGTTCGCCGTGACCAGCGCCGAGCGGGGCGCGCCCGGGGTGTAGCGGTTGCCGTTGCCGTTGATGGACTGGACGTACTGCTTGTCGAACAGGTTGTAGACGTTCAGCTGCAACGTGACGTTCTTGCTGATCTCATAGGAGCCCATCGCGTCCGCGACCCAGTAGGACGGCACCTGGCCGAACGACGTCGCCAGATTCTGCGTTGCCACGTTGTTGCTGCGCGCCACGGTCGCGACGTAGCGCACGCCGCCGCCGATCGTCAGTCCCATCGGCAGCTTGTAAGTGGTCCAGGAGGTGAAGGCTGTCTTCGGGGTCCACTGGATCACGCCGCCCTGCTGCGCCGCCGAGCCCTGCGCGATCTCGGGATCGAGCAGCGAGAGTCCGGCCGTCACGGCCCAGGCCGGGGTGATCTGGCCGACCGCCCCCAGTTCGATCCCCCGAACCGTCTTGCGCCCGATTTGCGTGTACGTGTTGGTGACCGAATCCAGGATCAGTTCGTTCCTGTTCTCGCTGCGGAACACGGCAGCGGTGAGCGCCAGCTTGCCGTCCAGCACATCCCATTTGGTGCCGAGTTCGACATTGGAAGCCTTCTGCGGATCGAGGCCAGCCTGATCCGCACTGGTCGTGCTCGTGCTCAGCGAGAAGTTCTCGCCGCCCGGCGGGCGCTGCGACACCGAGTAGCCCGCGTAGATGCTGCCGTTGGGCGCAGGCTTGTACACCGCGCCCACCTTGTAGGTCGGCAGCGTGCCGCTGTCCTTCAGGTGCGCGGGCACGCCGGCGGTGCTGACGCTGTCGCTGGTCGTGCGATAGCGGTCCAGCCGCAGGCCGCCGTTGATCTGCCACTGCTCGCTGAGCTTCATCGTGTCGAAGAGATAGGCAGCCACCGTGGTCGTCCTGCCTTCGGCCCATGCGATGCTCCGGTCGAGCGCGGCCCCGAACGGGACCACGCCGGGAACCGGGCTGTAGAGGTTGGTATCGGGTGGCAGCGAGCCGCCGACCAGCGTCGGCGTGAACTGCTTCTCGTGAATCAGCTCGACGCCGCCCGACAGCGTGTGCTCGACGCCCCCGGCGTTCACCGTTGCGGTGACGTTGGTCTGATTGGTGAGCAGCGTGTTGGTCTGATCGCGGTAGTGCCGGGTGCGCGCGATGGTCCAGGACGAATAGGGCAGCGCCTGCACGGTCGGATTGCCTACGCTGCCGATAGCCTGTTGCTGGTGCACCCGGCCGAGGTAAGTCGTGTTGCGCACCGTGGTGCCGCCGCCCAGGTCGTGCTCGATCCTCGCGGTGAAGCCGTCGCCCCGGATCTTCTGGAAGTCGTTGAGCGAGCCGTAGTAGCCGGATCGATCGACCGCCGGCGCGCTGGCCAGCGTGCCCGTGGTGCTGAAGTAGCCCGGGACACCGATGGTCGGGATGCCGCCATCGGGCCGGTTGTCCTGCTCCACGTGTTCGTAGCTCAGCGTGAGGCGGGTGGGGGTGTTGAGCCCGAATGCCACCGACGGCGCGATCGCCCAGCCCTTGTTGCGGACATAGTCCCGTCCGGGTACGCCGCTGTCCTGCGCCATGGCGTTGAACCTGAAGGCCGAGGTCTCGCTCAGCACCCGGTTGATGTCGGCCGTCAGGCGGGCCTGCTCGTCGGTGCCTGTTGCTACGGAGCCGCTGAAGAAGTTTTCCAGTCGCGCAGCCTTGGTGGACAGATTGATCGAACCCGAAGGAGCCACGCGCCCGTATTCGGCGCCGGACGGGCCCTTGATGACTTCGATCTGCTCGACGTTGTACGTGTCGCGCGGAAAGCTTCCGAGCTGACGCACGCCATCGACGAAGATGCTGCCCGTGGCGTCGAAGCCGCGCATGAAGACGTTGTCCTTGGCATTGGTGTTGCCGCCTTCGCCGAGCAGGATGGTTACGCCAGGCGTGTTGCGCAGCGCCTCGACGAGCGTGGTCGAGCCCTGCTCCTGCAGCACTTCCTTCTTGATCACCGTGATGGTCTGCGGCGTGTCGAGCAGCGGTGCCGTGAACTTGGGCGACGACACGGTGTCAGCCTTGTAGGTTTCGGCCGTGCCCTGCACTTTCACCTCGGGCAGCGTGGTGCCGGGGCCGGTGCCTTGCGCAGCGGCGGGCAGGGCGGTCAGCGCCATCACGGCCGTGGCGGCGGCGGTCAGGTGGGGGCGGAAAGCCGCGCGGCGTGCGTCGGCTGGCTTGGGGTTCTTGATGTATGCCATGTGCTTCCAGACGGGGGATGGGAACGGGAACGTCCTGGCTGGCGTTCTGCCGTTCGTACCGTCTGGAGAGATCTGGCGGTCCGGCGAGGCGGATGGCGGGCTGGGTGACGAGGCGCATGGCCTCGGTGTTTGCAAATGATAATTACTCTCATAAACAAATCAACACCCTCCGGACACAACGCCGACATGTGTTGCGAAAGCGCTGCAACGCGCGACGTCCGGCGCGGTGGTGTTGCCCACGCTGCGGCGCCCTCGCGGCAGCCGCAAGTCCGTCAGCCCGTCAGCCCTCGAACTGCGGCTGCAGCGGCCGGATCCGGCTCATCGCCATGGCGGCGGCGGCCGTGCGTGTCTCGACGCCGAGCTTGGCGAACACGCGTTCCAGGTGCTTCTTCACCGTGGCCGGGCTCGCGCCCAGGATGTCGCCAATGTCGCGGTTGATCTTGCCCTTGACGACCCAGTAGAGCACTTCGGCCTCGCGCGCCGTGAGTCCGAACGCCGTGCCCATGGCGTCGATCACCGAGGCGTCGTCTTCCTCGCGCATCACGATCAGCCAGTCGCCGGTGCCCCCCTCGTCGCCGGTCTGCCGGTGCAGCCGGAACGTGAGGCGGCAGGCGCCCTGCTCCACCGTGAGGCGCGGCGGCTCGATGTGGGCCTGGGCAGCGGCCAAGTGGCGGCGCAGCCAGTCGACCACGGGTTGCGGCGTCATCGGCGCGGCGGTGCCGTAGTGCTTCATGAGCAGGTCGCGCGCCAGCGGCGTCTGCCACATCAGCCGGCCATCCGACACACGCACGGTGATGCTGGCGTAGCCGAAGGCGTCGAGCGCGTTGCGCGCCTGCCCCGCCTGCCGCGCCTGCGCCCGCGCGGCGCGCGCGGCGCCCAGGTGCACGCCCATGCGGGCCAGCACCTCGCGCGGCTTGATGGGTTTCGTGACGTAATCCACACCGCCCGACTGCAGCGCCGCGACCAGGTACTCGGTGTCGGTGAGGCCGGTCATGAAGATGATCGGAATCTGCGCCGTGGCGGGCTGCGCCTTCAGGCGGCGTGCCACCTCGAAGCCGTCCATGCCGGGCATGACGGCATCCAGCAGGATGACGTGCGGCTGCGCCTGCGCGGCCCGCGCCAGGGCGGCCTCGCCCGAGGTGGCCACCAGCACGGTGTAGCCCGATTCGTCGAGCGCGTCGTGCAGCACGGCCAG
>JAGOCV010000107.1 GCA_017998575.1 Burkholderiaceae bacterium | reverse complement strand
GGCATGAAGAGCTTCAACGACCACTGCGCCGTGGGCATCGAGCCCAACCGCGAGCGCATCACCGAGCTGGTGGACCGCTCGCTGATGCTGGTCACCGCGCTCAACACCCACATCGGCTACGACAAGGCCGCCGCCATCGCCAAGAAGGCGCACAAGGAAGGCACGACGCTGCGCGAGGCCGCCCTGGCCACGGGCTACGTGACGGGCGAGCAGTTCGACCACTGGGTCGTGCCGGGCAAGATGACCGGCCTTTGAGGGGCGACGCTGCCCTGGGCCGCTAGGATGGACGCATGATTCCGTCCTCCTGGCTGACCTGGGCCGATGTCGATGCCTTCGCCAGTTTCACGCTGGCCATCCTGCTGCTGTTCATCGGCAAGGGCCTCACGCAACGCTACCGCTGGCTGCGGCGCTACAACATCCCCGAAGCGGTGGTGGGCGGTGTGCTGTGCGCGCTGGTGGTGTGCGTGCTCCACTACGCGGCAGGCGTCAATGTCTCGTTCGAGCTGGGCGCGCGCGACATGCTGCTGCTGTATTTCTTCGCCGCCATCGGCCTGAACACCGACGTGCGCACGCTGCGCGAAGGAGGCCGGCCGCTGGTCATCCTGCTGGCGTTGGCGGTGGGCTTCATGCTGCTGCAGAACGGTTTGGGGATGACGCTGGCCGGTGCCTTCGGCATGGACCCGCGCGCAGGCCTGATGGCCGGCTCGATTTCACTCACCGGCGGCGTGGGCACCACGCTGGCCTGGACGCCGCACTTCACCCAGGTGCTGGGCATCGCGGGCGCGGGCGAGCTGGGCCTGGCCGCCAACATGATCGGCATGATTTCCGCCTGCGTGGTGGGCGGGCCCGTGGCGGCCTGGCTGATGCGGCGCCATCGCGTGCGTCCTTCGGGTGACGCGGATGTCGAGGTCGGCACGCGCTATCAGGACGAGGGCGAGACGCGGCTCGACTACCACGGCGTGCTGCTGGCGTTGCTGTGGCTCAACATCGCGCTCATCCTGGGCAACGCGCTCAACACGCTGGTGGGCGCCACCGGCCTCAACCTGCCGGCCTTCGTCGGCTGCCTCATGGCGGGCATCGCGCTGCGCAACATCGGCCGGTGGCTCGATCCGCGCGGCGGCCGCCTCTGGAACTGGCCCAGCATGCGCCTGGGCGTGGCGCTGGTGTCGGACATCAGCCTGGGCCTGTTCCTCACCATGGCGCTGATGGGCCTGCGCCTGTGGGAGCTGGAGCCCGTGCTGCTCTTCATCGGCACGGCGATGGCGCTACAGGTCGGGCTGGCCGTGGCGTTCACGGTGTTCGTCGTGTTCCGCTGCATGGGCCGCGACTACGAGGCCGCTGTGATCTGCGCGGGTTTCGGCGGCATCGCGCTGGGCTCCACGGCCACGGCCATTGCCAACATGAGCGCCGTCGTGCGCACCTACGGTGCGGCGCCGCGCGCCTTCATCGTCGTGCCGCTGGTGTGCGGCTTCTTCATCGACCTGGCCAATGCGCTGGTGATCGGACTCATGGCGCGCTGACAGCACCACGTGCCAGAAAAAAAGGCCACGCGATGCGTGGCCTCCTTCAGGGTGCAGGGCGCTTATTTGCGCGCAGCCGCCAGCGCCTGCGCGATCCAGCCGTCGAAGGTCTTCTGGTGCGCCTTGATCCAGGCGTCGGTGTGGCGCTCGACGTCCTGCGGCTTGTTCTGGCCGTCACGCATGCGCAGGTTCTGCGCGTTGATGTCGCCCACGGGCAGGCGCATGACTTCGAACAGCTTGGCCGCGGCCGGGTTCGCTTCGGCGAAGGCCTTGTTGGCCACGATGCGCTGCGTGTTCATCACGAAGCCGTAGTTCTGGCCGTTGGGCAGCTTGGTATCGAGGCCCTTCTGCTCGCCGGGCAGCGAGGAGAACGGCACCTGCAGCCACGTCACTTCCTGGCCGGGGCGCAGCACGCCGCTCACCCAGAACGGAGTCCAGGTGTAGTAGAGGATGGGCTTGCCCTGGCGGAAGCGCGTGATGGTGTCGGCCATCAGAGCGGCATAGCTGCCCTGCACGTGGGTCACGTTGCCGCGCAGCTTGTAGGCGTCCAGATGATGTTCGATCACCGCCTCGCAGCCCCAGCCGGGGTTGCAGCCGGTGAGGTCGGCGCGGCCATCGCCGTTGCTGTCGAAGAGCTTGGCGATCTCGGGCTTGGCGAGCTGGTCGATGTGGGTGATCTTGTACTGGTCGGCTGTCTTCTTGTCGATCAGGTAGCCCTGGGCCGCACCTGGCGAATACTGGCCGGTGCGGGAGAGCTTGGCGTCGCCGCCGGCGTTCTTGTAGAAGTCGGCATGCAGCGGATCCCAGTGGTTGGCCATGAAGGTGGCGTCGCCGTTGGCGATGGCGACGTGGGCCGTCGGGTACTCGACTTCGCGGATCGGCTGCACGTCGTAGCCCAGCTTCGCAAGCGCGCGCGAGACCAGCACGGTCTGGAAGGCTTCTTCGGCGATCGAGCTTTGCAGCGGCTGGACCTTGATGCCCTTGCCGGGCAACGCCTGGTTCTGTGCCAGGGCGGGGCTGGCGGCGCCGAAGGCGAGCAGGCCGGCGGCAAGCGCGGTGCGCAGCGTGCGGGGCAGATGTCGATGGGTCATGCGATGTCTTCCTTTCGTTGGATTTCGGGAATGAGGGAACCGGTCAGTGGATCCGCGAGGCCAGGGCGGCCTGCGGCGTTTCCTGCGTGGAGGGCGTGACGACCGCGCGTTCGCGCAAGCTGCGCGCCGCGCGCCAGGCCAGGCCGGCCGGGCCGGTCTGCCACCAGTGGCGCACGCCGCGGCGCGGCTGGCCCATGGCCTGTGTGATGCGATCGAGCGTGATGGCCAGCAGCACGATGCCCAGGCCGCCGACCGTGGCCATGCCCATGTCGAGGCGGCCGATACCGCGCAGCACCATCTGGCCCAGGCCGCCCACGGCGATCATGGAAGCGATCACCACCATCGACAGCGACAGCATCAGTGCCTGGTTGATGCCGGCCATGATGGACGGCATGGCCAGCGGCAGCTGAACCTTCATCAGCAACTGCCACGGCGAGGCGCCGTAGGCGCGCGCGGCTTCCACCAGATCGGGGCGCACCTGGCGGATGCCCAGCGTGGTCAGGCGCACCAGGGGCGGCAACGCAAACACGATGGTCACGATCACGCCAGGCACGTTGCCGATGCCGAACAGCATCACCACCGGCACCAGGTAAACGAAGGCCGGCGTGGTCTGCATGGCATCGAGCAGCGGCCGCATGACGCGCTGGGCACGGTCGCTGGCGGCCAGCAGGATGCCCAGCGGCAGGCCCACTAACAGGCAGAACACCAGCGAGGTGAGCACCAGCGACAGCGTGACCATGGCTTCGGGCCAGATGCCCAGCATCGCGACGAGCGCGAGCGACACCACGGCCGCGATGGCGACGGCGCGGCCGGCGACCTGCCAGGCCAGCAGACCCAGCAGCGCGATCATGGCCAGCGTGGGCACGCCTTGCAGCAGGGCTTCCACGCTGGAGAGCGTGGCGTCGATGGGCGTGCGCACGCTCTGGAAGAACGGCCGGAAATGGGTCACGACCCAGTCGAGGCCCTGGTTGATCCACGACTCGACTGGCATCGAGCCGTCCCACAGTTGCTGCAGGTGGAAGCCGGATGCCGCGGACGCGTCCAGCGCATCGGGTGTGGCGGTCGTGCTGCCAAGCCAGTCGCCGCCGCCGCCGGCGGCGGGCATGTCCCAGGCCGAGGCCTCGGGTGCGGCTTCGGCAGCCGCGGGTGGCGCGTCGGTCGTGCCGGCGGCATCCCATGGGCTGGGCGCATCGGCCGTGCCGTGCCAGGCTGGATCGCCGGACGGGGCGAGGGTGGGGTTCACGTCGGTGCTTTCATTCATGGTGGATTTCGCTCTCCGAAGTTGAAACAGGGGCCGCTCAATCGCTGCTGCGATCGAGGAACTTGAGCAGGGTGGTCTTGCTGATCGCGCCGACGTAGCGCTCACGCTCGTCGATCACCGGCACCGGCCATGGCGCGGCGGCCACCTGACCGAACAGTTCGCTCACCGGGTAGTTGGAGGTGATGGTCTGCACATCGGGCAGGAAGGCGTGGTGCAGGCCGAGCGGTCCCACGTGGTCTTTGAGCGCGGCGCGTAGCGAATCGGCCGAGACGATGCCCTGGAACTTCTGCTGCGGATCGACCACGTACGCGTATTCACGATCCTGATCCTCGAGCAGCTTGAGCGCCGCGCGCGAGCCGCGGTTGGTTTGCTCGGCTACCACCACCTGCGTCCTGCGTGCGATGTCGCCGGCCTTGAACACGGCGGCCGCGTCCACGCCGCGCACGAAGCTGCGCACGTAGTCGTCGGCGGGGTTGCGCAAGATCTCTTCCGGCGTTCCGACCTGCACCACCTGGCCGTCCTTCATGATCGCCACGCGGTCGCCGATGCGCATGGCCTCGTCGAGATCGTGCGAGATGAAGACGATGGTGCGGCGGCGCACCTGCTGCAGGCGAAGCAGCTCGCTCTGCATCTCGGTACGGATGATCGGATCGAGCGCGGAGAAGGCCTCGTCCATCAGCAGGATGGACGGATCGGAGGCGAGGGCCCGGGCCAGGCCCACGCGCTGCTGCATGCCGCCCGAGAGTTCATCGGGATAGCTGTCGCCCCAGCCGGCCAGGCCCACCTGCTCCAGCGCCTGGTCGGCGGCGACCAGGCGCTCGGCCCGGCCCACGCCAGCGAGCTCCAGGCCGAACGCGGTGTTGTCGCGCACCGTCATGTGCGGCATCAGCGCGAACGACTGGAACACCATGCTGATGTCCTTGCGGCGCAACGCGCGCAGCCGGCGGTCGCCATAGTCGTTGATGTTGTCGCCGTCGATGACGATGCGCCCGGCCGTCGGCTCGATCAGGCGATTGAGCAGGCGAACGAGCGTGGACTTGCCCGAACCCGACAGCCCCATGATCACGAAGATCTCGCCGGCCTTGATGCCGAAGCTGGCGTCGAACACGCCGATCGACTGGCCCGTCTGCGCCAGGATGTCCTGCTTCGACAGGCCCTGCCGGACGAGGTCGAGCGCGTCATCGGGCGCGTCTCCGAAGACCTTGAATACGTGATCGATGAGGATGTCTTTCGCCATGCGCCTGGGCTCCATTCGTTGTGTCAACGTCAGTGGACGGGACGCGGCCCGGACAGAAGACAGGCGCGCACCACGGACCGCGGCCGCGCGGCACAGGCACTGAAGACGACGAAACGGACGACGCAACCAGAGCCTGTGGGGCGGCCCGTGTCTGCTCAGCGGGCCTGGTCGAGGGGGCTGCGCAGAAGGGCCGCGACGCGGCATCGGGTGGCTGGAAAACCAGCCGGTTGCCGGACGCAACAACGGTCCGGCGGGACATCGGGCACCGCGACGGGATTCGATGGATCCGCGAGTAGTGCCCGATCGCCAACATACTCAGTTGGCTGCTAGAAAGTCTGAGATTATAACTTTGGTGTCTTAACGTGTCAATTCCGGCGGTTGGCGGCGGCAGCTTTGCTGCACTGCAAGAATCCGCTGCACGCGGCAAAATCCGGGTTTTCCCTTGCTCGATGCCGTGCCTGCACGGTGCCGGCCCACGACGCCTCCACCGTGCTTCCCACCACCCCCGCATCGGCCGCAGCGCCCGCCGAACCTGTCGCTTCCTCTACCGACCGCTCGCGCACCGCGTTGCGAGCCATCCTCGCCATGGGCGTGGGCAGCTTCGCCATCGGCACGGGTGAGTTCGTCATCATGGGCCTGCTGCCCGAGGTCGCCCAGGACATGGGCGTGACGATTCCGCAGGCCGGCCATGTGATCAGCGCCTATGCCTTGGGCGTGGTGCTCGGCGCGCCGCTGCTGGCGGTGCTGGCGGCCGGCTGGCCGCGCCGGCGCCTGCTGATCGCGCTGATGGCCGTTTTCGCGCTGGGCAACTTCGCCAGTGCCGTGGCGCCGGGATACCTCTCGCTCAACCTGTTGCGCTTCATGGCCGGGCTGCCGCATGGCACCTACTTCGGCGTCGCAGCGCTCGTCGCTGCCGCCATGGCGCCGCCCGGCCGCCGGGCGCGGGCCGTGGGGCAGGTGATGCTGGGCCTGACGCTGGCGGTGCTGATCGGCGTGCCGCTGGCGGCCTGGCTGGGTCAGGCCGTGGGCTGGCGCGCGGCGTTCGCCTTCGTGGGCGCGCTCGCGGTGGCGGCCGCCATCCTCGTGCATCGCGAGGTGCCCGACCTGCCCGCCAGCGCCGGTGCGAGCCCGCTGCGCGAGCTGGGCGCCCTGCGCCGCAAACAGGTCTGGCTGACGCTGGGCATCGGCGCCATCGGCCTGGGCGGCATGTTCTCGGTGTTCAGCTATGTCAAGCCGACGCTGATGGAGGTGGCGGGCATGCCGCTGGCGCAGATCCCGCTCGTGCTGGCGCTGTTCGGCGCCGGTATGGTGCTGGGCAACGTCGTGGGCCCCCGGCTGGCCGATCGCGCGCTGATGCCCACGATGGGCTGGCTGCTGGTCTGGTCGGCCGTGATTCTGGCGGCGTATTCGGTGACGGCGCATCACCCGTGGGCCGCATCGCTCAACGTGATGCTGGTGGGCACCATCGTCGCCATGGGCCCGGTGCTGCAGATCCGGCTGATGGACGTGGCGGGCGATGCGCAGACGCTGGCCGCCGCCCTCAATCACTCTGCCTTCAACACGGCGAATGCGATGGGCGCCTGGCTGGGCGGCGTCGCGGTCAGTGCCGGGCTGGGATGGACGTCGACCGGCTGGGTGGGCGCGCTGCTGGCGATCGCCGGGCTGGGCGTGTTCGCGCTCTCGGTGCGCGCCGACCGGCCCTGAGGCACGAGCCCCGCCCCTGGCAGGCGGAGCGCTCGCGTCAGTGCCGCTCGTTGGCCGACATCAGCTTGTCGGTGTAGGCGATGGCCATGGCCGACAGCAGGAAGGCGATGTGGATCACCGTCTGCGCGATCAGCACCTTGTCGGTGTAGTTGTCGGCGTTGATGAAGGTCTTGAGCAGGTGGATCGAGCTGATGCCGATGATCGACAGGCCCAGCTTCACCTTCAGCACCGAGGCGTTCACGTGAGAGAGCCATTCGGGCTGGTCGCGGTGGCCTTCGAGGTTCAGGCGCGAGACGAAGGTTTCGTAGCCGCCGACGATCACCATGATCAGCAGGTTGGAGATCATCACCACGTCGATCAGCGCCAGTACCACCAGCATGATCACCGTCTCGTTGAGGCTGGTGATCGGTGCCGAGGCCTTGTAGCCGATGCTGGTGACCAGCAATTGCAGCGCGTGCTCGTTGCCGAAGGCCGCCTCCACCAGGTGCCACAGCTCTTTCAGGAAGTGCACCACGTACACGGCCTGGGCCACGATCAGGCCCAGATACAGCGGCAGCTGAAGCCAGCGGCTGGCGAAGATCAGGTTGGGCAAGGGGCGCAGCGGAGAGCGTTTGCTGGTGGCGATCGGATCGGACATTGGAGGAGGGTGGCCAGGGGCCTGAAACCGGGATGGCGGATTGTAGGGTTGACCCTCATCCGGGGCGTGACACCGGTATGTCGCCCAGGGCGTGCTCCCCGTGCGCCGATAAGATGGCCCATCGCTTGCGTCAGTCGCCTGTAAGTGCCCCGGCCGACAGTACGGCGCAAATTCCGATAGCCCCCTGGAGACAGCGCCATGAGTTCCTCTTCTTCCATCGAATCCGTCCTGGTCGAGAACCGCGTGTTCCCGCCGGCCGATGCCGTGCAGCGTGCCGCGCGTATCTCGGGCATGGCCGGCTACGAGGCGCTGGTCGCCGAGGCTGGGAAGGATTTCGAAGGTTTCTGGGCGCGGCTGGCGCGCGAGAACGTGGTGTGGAGCAAGCCGTTCACGCGCACGCTCGACGAATCGAAGGCGCCGTTCTACAAGTGGTTCGACGACGGCGAGCTCAACGCCTCGGCCAATTGCCTCGACAGGCACATCGGTACGCCGGTGGAGAACAAGACCGCCATCGTCTTCGAGGCCGATGACGGCAGCGTGAGCCGGGTCACGTACAAGGAACTGCTCCAGCGGGTGGGCCGGTTCGCCAATGCGCTCAAGGCCCAGGGCATCAGCAAGGGTGACCGCGTCATCATCTACATGCCCATGACCATCGAAGGCGTGGTGGCCATGCAGGCCTGCGCGCGCATCGGCGCCACGCACAGCGTGGTGTTCGGCGGCTTCTCGGCCAAGGCGCTGCAGGAGCGCATCATCGACGCGGGCGCCGTCGCCGTGATCACCGCCAACTTCCAGATGCGCGGCGGCAAGGAATTGCCGCTCAAGGCCATCGTCGACGACGCCGTGAACCTGGGCGGCTGCGATACGCTGAAGACCGTGCTGGTGTTCGAACGCACGAAGAGCGCCTGGAACCGCGTCGAAGGCCGCGACAAGACGTTCGACGAAGTGCTGCAGGGCCAGGCTGCCGACTGCAAACCCGAGCCTGTGGGCGCCGAGCATCCGCTGTTCATCCTCTACACCTCGGGCTCCACCGGCAAGCCCAAGGGCGTGCAGCATTCCACGGGCGGCTACCTGCTGTGGGCCAGGCTCACGATGGACTGGACGTTCGACCTGCAGCCCAGCGACGTGTTCTGGTGCACGGCCGACATCGGCTGGATCACTGGCCACACCTATGTGGCCTACGGTCCGCTGGCCGCGGGCGCCACGCAGGTCATCTTCGAAGGCATCCCCACCTTTCCGCACGCGGGTCGCTTCTGGCAGATGATCGAGCGGCACAAGGTCACGATCTTCTACACCGCGCCCACGGCCATCCGCTCGCTCATCAAGGCGGCCGAGACCGACGAGAAGGTGCACCCGAAGAACTGGGACCTGACCAGCCTGCGCATCCTCGGCTCGGTCGGCGAGCCCATCAACCCCGAAGCCTGGATGTGGTACTACCGCCATGTGGGTGGCGAGCGCTGCCCCATCGTCGACACCTTCTGGCAGACCGAGACGGGCGGCCACGTGATCACGCCGCTGCCGGGTGCCACGCCGCTGGTGCCGGGCTCGTGCACGTTGCCGCTGCCGGGCATCATGGCCGCCATCGTCGACGAAACGGGCAAGGACATTCCCAACGGCTCGGGCGGCATGCTGGTCATCAAGCGCCCGTGGCCGTCGATGATCCGCACCATCTGGAACGACCCCGAGCGCTTCAAGAAGAGCTACTTCCCCGAAGAGATGGGCGGCACCATTTACCTGGCCGGCGACGGTGCGGTGCGCAGTGCCGACCGCGGCTACTTCCGCATCACCGGCCGCATCGACGACGTGCTCAACGTTTCGGGCCACCGCCTGGGCACGATGGAGATCGAATCCGCCCTGGTGTCCAAGACCGATCTCGTGGCCGAGGCCGCCGTGGTCGGCCGACCCGACGACGTGACCGGCGAAGCCGTCTGCGCCTTTGTCGTGCTCAAGCGCTCGCGTCCCACGGGTGAAGAAGCCAGGCAGATCGCCGCCGAACTGCGCAACTGGGTCGCCAAGGAGATCGGCCCGATCGCCAAGCCCCGGGACATCCGCTTCGGCGACAACCTGCCCAAGACGCGCAGCGGCAAGATCATGCGCCGCCTGCTGCGCAGCATCGCCAAGGGCGAGAAGATCACGCAGGACACAAGCACGCTGGAAAACCCTGCCATCCTGGATCAATTGGCCGAGACCAATTGATTTTGCCGGCGAGGGGCCGGCAGCGCGGCCCGACCCCCGCGCCAGCACGTTTTGCTGCATTGCAATAGACTGCCGCGTCCGTGAGTCCGGCGTGCCGCCGGCCTTGCGGCATCGTGGTACGCCCGTGCACGCCGCGCGGGCGGTTCTTGTCTTGACCGCATCGAATCATGAGCAGCAAAGCCCTCGCCCTTTTCACCCAGCGCCGCACCCAGTACGCGCTGGGCCGCAATGTCTCCCTGTCCGAAGCCGACATCGACGCGCTGATCCGTCAGGCCATCCGCCTGGCGCCCTCGTCGTTCAACTCGCAGAGTTCGCGTGCCGTGATCCTGTTCGGCGCAGCCAGCGAAAAACTCTGGAACATCACGCGCGAAACGCTGCGCGCGATGGTGCCGGCCGAGCAGTTCGCCTCCACCGACGCCAAGATGACCGCCTTTGCCGCGGGCGTGGGCACGGTGCTGTTCTACGAAGACCAGGACACCATCAAGGAACTGCAGAAGAACTTCCCGCTGTACGCCGACAACTTCCCGATCTTCTCGGAGCACTCGGCCGGCATGGCCCAGTTCGCCGTGTGGACCGCGCTGGCCGAAGCCGGCATCGGCGCCAGCCTGCAGCACTACGCGCCGCTGATCGATGCCGAAGTCGCCCGCACCTGGGACGTGCCGGCGTCCTGGAAGCTGCGCGCGCAGATGCCCTTCGGCTCCAACGAGAAGCCGTTCGCCGAGAAGACCTTCATCGCCGACGACACGCGCTTCAAGACGGTGCGCTGAACGCGCGCCAGGCCTTCAGGCAAAAAAAAGCCCGCTCTCAGCGGGCTTTTTCGTGGGCGGCTGGACTGTTACTTCTGGCCGAGGATCCAGCCCGCGAGCTTCTTCGCATCGGCCTCGTTAACCTGCGGGTTGGCCGGCATGGGCACGGCACCCCACACCCCCGAGCCGCCCTTGAGGATCTTGGCGGCGAGCTTGTCGGCGGCGTCTTTCTGGCCGGCGTACTTGGCGGCGACGTCCTTGAACGATGGACCGACGAGCTTGCGGTCGACCGCATGGCAGGCCATGCAGTTCTTGGAGGTGGCCAGGGCCTGGTCGGCCAGGACCGGATGCGCGGCGGTGAGGGCGAGGCTCGCCACCGCGAGGGACAGCAGGCGTTGTTTCAACATCGTCGTTCGTGCGTGGGGGTTGCTGTACAGTACCAACGCATTGTAGTGAGCGACGTTGACCGTCCCTGGCTACCCCTTGTATCCGGAGGTTTTCATGCTGTTCCTGCTGGCCGCCATCGCATTCATCCTGATGAAGTTCCTCGACGTCGGCTTCGTGGTCGGCCTGGCCTGGTGGTGGGTGCTGGTGCCGCTGGGCCTGGCGATGGCCTGGTGGACCTGGTCCGACATGTCGGGCCGCAGCAAGCGCATCGCCATGGAAAAGATGGAAGAAAAGCGCCAGGACCGCATCCGCAAGCACAAGGAAGCGCTGGTGTCGGGCTACAAGCCGCGCCGCTGAAATCCCGTCCTCCGATCGCGCAGGCAAAAAGGCCGGAGCCCCCAAGGCGCCGGCCTTTTTTCATGTGCGGGCGCCGCGCTCAGGCCGCGAAGTCGTCCAGAACCGCGCCGCGGCTGGCGCTGGACGCATTGAACGCAAACTTGGCCTGCACCCCGCGCGTGTAGCGGGGTGCAGGCGCCGTCCATCCGGCGCGGCGGGCGGAAAGCGTGGCGTCGTCCACGTTCAGCTGCAGCTTGAGCTGGTGCGCGTCGATGGTGATCGAGTCGCCTTCCTCGATCAGCGCGATGTTGCCGCCGGCCGCCGCTTCGGGCGCCACGTGGCCCACCACCATGCCCCACGTGCCGCCCGAGAAGCGGCCGTCGGTGATCAGGCCCACGCTCTCGCCCAGCCCGGCGCCGATGAGTGCCCCGGTCGGCGCCAGCATCTCGGGCATGCCCGGGCCGCCCTTGGGGCCCAGGTAGCGCAGCACCATCACGTCGCCGGCCTTGATCTTTCCGTCGAGGATGGCCTGCAGGCCCGACTGCTCGTCTTCGAACACGCGCGCCGGTCCGGTGATGACCGGGTTCTTGAGGCCCGTGATCTTGGCGACGGCTCCCTCGGGACTCAGGTTGCCCTTGAGGATGGCCAGATGGCCCTCGGCGTAGATCGGCCGGTCGATGGGGCGGATCACGTCCTGCCCGGCGGAGAGCGGCGGCACGTCGGCCAGGCTTTCGGCGATCGTCTTGCCCGTGATCGTCATGCAGTCGCCGTGCAGCAGGCCGGCGTCCAGCAGCACCTTCATGACCGCAGGAATGCCGCCCGCGCGGTGCAGGTCGACCGCGAGGTACTTGCCGCTGGGCTTGAGGTCGCACAGCACGGGAATTT
>JAGOCV010000106.1 GCA_017998575.1 Burkholderiaceae bacterium | reverse complement strand
GGGCGGCCTCGCCCGAGGTGGCCACCAGCACGGTGTAGCCCGATTCGTCGAGCGCGTCGTGCAGCACGGCCAGGTTGTCGGGCACGTCGTCCACGATCAGCACGACCTCGCCGTCGCCCAGCGGCAAGGCGGGTGGGGAAGCCGTGGGGGTGGTGGCCGGTGCCGTGGGCGACGCAGTGGCGGATGAATTCATGGCAGTCGGGGTGCAGGCCCGTTCAGGACACACGCGCCGGCGGCACGTCCGGCGCGGCGGCGAGCAGTTCGTCGATCGCTTCGAGCCGGAACTCGCGCGCCATCGCGCGCAGCCGCTCGGCCAGCGGCGCGCATTCGGGCTGCGCGGCTTCCATCTCGGCGATCTGGTTGACGATGCCGCGGTAGTAGCCCAGCGCCACCACCTCGCGCAGCATCTGCAGGCGCTCGCGCGCCGGATAGGTCAGCGGTGCATCGGCGGCCTTCGCGGGCTGGGACGCGGGGGTCGCGTGTTCCAGCCATTGCAGCGCCAGGCGGCGGCCCAGCCAGTCGAGCAGTTCGGCATGGCGCACGGGCTTGACGATGAAGTCCTCGGGGCCGATGCCGGCATCGTTCTCCAGGCCCTTGTCGAAGGCGTTGGCCGAGACGATGGCCACCTGCGCGCCCGCCGCCAGCCCGGCCGCGCGCATGCGCCGCAGCGTTTCCCACCCGTCGATGCCGGGCATGGCGAGGTCCATGAAGAGGGCGTCGGGCGTCAGGCCCGCGGCCAGCAGGTCCAGTGCGTCGTGGCCGCTGGCGGCCGTGCGCAGCTCGAAGCCCAGCGGCTCCAGCAGGTTGACCAGCAGTTCGCGGTCGGCTTCCTCGTTGTCGACCACGAGCAGCTTGCGGCGCGGCCCGGCATAGCCGCGCCGGGGCTGGCGCACGGGCTCGGCGATGTGGACTGCGCCGGTGAGCTCAGGCAGGAACAGGCGCACGCGGAAGGTGGCACCCTGCCCCGGCGTGCTGTCGGCACTGAGTTCGCCGCCCATCAGGTCGGTGAGCATCTTGGCGATGGTCAGGCCCAGGCCCGCTCCGGGCGCGGCCAGGGCGGCGCCATCGCCCCGCGCGAAGGGCTCGAAGATCTTTTCCAGCTCGCCGGCCGGCAGGCCCGGGCCGGTGTCGGCGATCTCGACCAGCGCCATCTCGCGCGCGTAGCGCACGCGCAGGCTCACCCCGCCGCGCTGGGTGAACTTGACGGCATTGCCCAGCAGGTTGATGAGGATCTGGCGCACGCGCTTCTCGTCGGCGCGCACCAGCGCGGGCAGCCGACCTTCGGCCGCGAAGCGGAACGACAGCCCGCGCGCGGTGGCCTGCGGCTCGAACATGCCCGCCATCTCCTGGATGCAGTCGGCGAAACGCATGGGCTTGAGGTCGAGGGTGAGCTTGCCCGCCTCGATGCGGGCAATGTCCAGGGTGCCCTCGATCAGCGACAGCAGGTGTTCGCCGCCGCGCCGGATGACGTTGACGGCCTGGCGCCGGTGCGCGGGCACCGACGGGTCTTCGCCCATCAGCTGCGCATAGCCCAGGATGCTGTTGAGCGGCGTGCGCAGCTCGTGGCTGATGGCGCTGAGGTAGCGGCTCTTGGCCTGGTTGGCATGCTCGGCGGCGTGCTGGGCGCGCTCGGCTTCGAGCCGGGCGCGCTGCAAGGCCTCGTCGGTGAGGCGGTGCGATTCGATCTCGCGCATCAGCAGGTGGGTCTGGCGGTTGGACTCTTCCTGCGCCACCTGCCGGCTCTTGTGCGCCAGGACCAGCCACCAGGCCACGATGCCCGCGATGAGGATGAGCGCGAGGTAGGCCTTGAGGAAACCCAGCCCCAGCGCGTGGCTGGCCAGCCCTTCGCCGCGCAACGCGCCCGCTGGCGAGAACATCTGCTGCGCCGATTCCTGCAGCGCCCGCAGTTCCTGGTGGTAGAGCAGCCCGAACACCGCGGCCAGCAGCGGCACGATCACCAGCATCAACAGCAGGTAGTGGCCCAGGCCCGTGTCCAGATACGGCCAGATGCGGCGCGGCAGCAGCCAGCGCAGCGCGCCCGACCACTGGGCCGACAGGCTGGCGTGCGGCTTGCACAGATCGCCGCAGCGCGCATCGAGCGTGCAGCACAGCGAACAGATCGCGCCCTGGTAGGCGGGGCAGTGGGCCATGTCGGGCCCCTCGTAGTCACGCTCGCAGATCGTGCAGCGCTGCGTGACCAGCACGGGTGCGGCAAAGGCGATGGCGGGCGCTGCCGCCGAGGGCTGCCAGCGCAGCGGCTGCTCCAGTTGCGGGCCACGCGCAATGTAGTAGCGGCCCTTTGTCAGCCATGCGATCAGCGGCGAAGTGACCAGTGCCGTGCCCAGCGCGATGAGCGCGGAGAACGCCTGCGCCATCGGCCCGAACAGCCCCAGGTGCGCCAGGATCGACAGCGCCGAGGCCAGCACCATCGCACCCACGCCCACCGGGTTGATGTCGTAGAGGTAGGCGCGCTTGAATTCGATGCCGCGCGGCGACAGGCCCAGCGGCTTGTTGATGACCAGATCGGCCACCACGGCCATCATCCAGGCGATGGCGATGTTGGAGTAGAGGCCCAGCACGTCGCCCAGCGCCTCGAACACGTTCATCTCCATCAGCATGAAGGCGATCAGCGTGTTGAACACCACCCACACCACGCGGCCGGGATGGCTGTGCGTGAGGCGCGAGAAGAAATTGCTCCACGCCAGCGAGCCGGCATATGCATTGGTGACGTTGATCTTGAGCTGCGACACCACCACGAACAGCGCTGTCGCCGCCACCGCCAGGCCGTAGTGCGGAAACACGTATTCGTAAGCCGCCAGGTACATCTGGTTGGGATCGACCGCGCGCTCGATCGGCACCATGTGGGTGATCGCCAGATACGCCAGCAACGCGCCGCCCAGCATCTTGACCACGCCCAGCACCACCCAGCCCGGCCCGCCCGCCAGCACGCCGGCCCACCAGCGCGCGCGCCGGCCCGGGACTGCCTGCGGCATGAAGCGCAGGTAGTCGGCCTGCTCGCCCATCTGCGTGATGAGCGCGATACCCACGGTGAGAGCAGCACCAAACAGGGGCATGCTGAAGCCGTCCACGGTGCCCTTCTCACCTTTGTAGTGCGTTATGCCCGCAAACGCCCCAGGATCGAGCGCCAGCACGAACGCGAAGGGCACGATCAGCATCAGCAGCCACAGCGGCTGCGTCCACAACTGCAGGCGGCTGATCGCCGAGACGCCGTGCGTGACCAGCGGAATGACCACCAGCGCGCAGATCAGGTAGCCCCAGCTCGGCGGAATGCCCAGCGCCAGTTCCAGCGCATAGGCCATCACGGCCGCCTCCAGCGCGAAGAAGGTGAACGTGAAGCTCGCGTAGATCAGCGACGTGATGGTCGAGCCGATGTAGCCGAAGCCCGCGCCACGCGTGAGCAGGTCCATGTCGACCCCATAGCGCGCGGCGTAGATGCTGATCGGCAGCCCGGCCGCGAAGATGATGAGTCCGGTGGCCAGGATGGCCCATAACGCGTTGGCGAAGCCGTACTGCACCAGCAGCGTGGCGCCCACGGCCTCCAGGATGAGGAAGGAGGCCGCGCCGAACGCCGTGTTGGCCACCCGCCATTCCGACCACTTGCGGAAACGCTGCGGCGTGTAGCGCAGCGCGTAGTCCTCCATGGTTTCGCTGGCCACCCAGCTGTTGTAGTCGCGCCGGACCTTGACCACGCGCTGCGGCGCCTCGCCGCCATCGGCCGCGTCGGCCGTGGCCGGCAAGGTGTCGGCAGGAATCTGGGGGTGGGCGCTCACGCCAGCAGCGGTGCAGCTTCCGTGCCATTGACGGCCGATCCGCCCGCGGCACGGCGGCGGCGCCGTTTCCACGCTGCCGCAGGGGTGGCCCGGCATGGGCCTTGCAACATCCACATAATCGTCCGCATCGCCCCCATACATCGCAGGCCATGGAACTCACGCCCCGGGAAAAAGACAAGCTCCTCATCTTCACCGCCGCGCTGCTGGCCGAGCGCCGCCGCGCACGCGGACTCAAGCTCAACTATCCGGAGGCCATCGCGCTGATCTCGGCCGCCGTCATGGAAGGCGCGCGCGACGGCAAGAGCGTGGCCCAGCTCATGAGCGAAGGCCGCACGGTGCTCGCGCGCGAGGACGTGATGGAGGGCGTGCCCGAGATGATTCCCGACATCCAGGTCGAGGCCACCTTCCCCGACGGCACCAAGCTCGTCACCGTGCATCAACCCATCCCCTGAGGCGACACGACCATGATCCCTGGCGAACTCATCGTCGATGGCGACGACCACGTGCTCAACCCCGGCCGCCGCACGCTCACCGTGCTGGTGAAGAACACCGCCAGCCGACCGATCCAGGTGGGCTCGCACTACCACTTCGCGGAAACCAACGGCGCGCTCGATTTCGACCGCGCCGCTGCGCGCGGCATGCGCCTGAACATCGCCTCGGGCACGGCGGTGCGCTTCGAGCCCGGCCAGCAGCGTACGGTGGAACTGGTGGACTACGCGGGCGACCGCGTGGTGTACGGCTTCCGCGCTCTGGTGCAGGGCGCGCTCTGAGCGCGGGCCCGCTGAAGCGATAGAAGAGAGAACACACGACATGGCAACCATCTCCCGCCGCGCCTACGCGGAAATCTTCGGCCCCACCGTCGGCGATCGCGTGCGCCTGGCCGACACCGACCTCGTCATCGAAGTCGAGAAGGACTTCACCCTGGCCGCCGGCGGCTACGGCGAGGAAGTGAAGTTCGGCGGCGGCAAGACCATCCGCGACGGCATGGCGCAATCGCAGCGCACCAACCACTCGGGCGCGATGGACTGCGTGATGACCAACGCGCTCATCGTCGATCACTGGGGCATCGTCAAGGCCGACATCGGCATCAAGGACGGCCGCATCGCCGCCATCGGCAAGGCCGGCAACCCCGACACGCAGCCGGGCGTGAACATCGTCATCGGCCCGGGCACCGAGATCATCAGCTGCGAAGGCAACATCGTCACCGCCGGCGGCATCGACAGCCACATCCACTTCATCAGCCCGCAGCAGATCGAAGAGGCCCTGTGCTCGGGCGTGACCACCATGCTCGGTGGCGGCACCGGCCCGGCCACCGGCACCTTCGCCACCACCTGCACGCCAGGGCCGTGGAACATCGAGCGCATGCTGCAGGCGGCCGATGCCTTCCCCATGAACCTGGGCTTTCTGGGCAAGGGCAACGCGAGCCGGCCCGAGGCGCTGCGCGAACAGATCGACGCGGGCGTCATCGGCCTGAAGCTGCACGAAGACTGGGGCACCACGCCTTCGGCCATCAGCAACTGCCTGGACGTCGCAGACGAAACCGACACGCAGGTGGCCATCCACTCCGACACGCTCAACGAATCGGGCTTCGTCGAAGACACCATCGCCGCCACCAAAGGCCGCGCGCTGTGCGCGTTCCACACCGAAGGCGCGGGCGGCGGCCACGCGCCCGACATCCTGCGCGTGGTGGGCGAGGCCAACTTCCTGCCCTCGTCCACCAACCCCACCATGCCCTACACGGTGAACACGCTCGACGAACACGTCGACATGCTCATGGTGTGCCACCACCTCGACGCCGGCATCGCCGAAGACCTGGCCTTCGCCGAGAGCCGCATCCGCAAGGAGACGATTGCGGCCGAGGACATCCTGCACGACATCGGCGCCATCAGCATGATGAGCAGCGACTCGCAGGCCATGGGCCGCGTGGGCGAGGTCATCCTGCGCACCTGGCAGACCGCGCACAAGATGAAGCAGCAGCGCGGCTGGCTGCCACCCGCGCCCGAATCGGGTGCGGCCTCTGCGGACAACAGCAGCAGGAACGACAACTTCCGCGCCAAGCGCTACGTCGCCAAGTACACGATCAATCCGGCCATCTCGCACGGCATCAGCCACGAGGTGGGCAGCATCGAAGTGGGCAAGTGGGCCGACCTGGTGGTGTTCAAGCCGGCCTTCTTCGGCGTCAAGCCCGCGCTCATCCTCAAGGGCGGCTTCATCGCCTTCGCCGCCATGGGCGACCCCAACGCCTCCATTCCCACCCCGCAGCCCGTGCACTACCGGCCGATGTTCGGCGCCTTCGGCGGCGCGCTGCACAGGAGTTCGTTCACCTTCATCTCGCAGTCGGCCCACGGCCTGGGCGTGCACGAGCGCGTGGGCATGCAGAAGAACGTGGGCGTGGTCAAGAACATCCGCCAGGTGCGCAAGCAGCACCTCATCCACAACGGCGCACTGCCGGTGATGGAGATCGATCCGCAGACCTACGCCGTGCGCGCCGACGGCGTGCTGCTCACCTGCGAGCCGGCGAAGTCGCTGCCGATGGCGCAGCGGTATTTCCTGTTCTGAGGTGGGCGCCGATCAGGCGGCGCGTGGCTGAATATGCTGGCGAATCCATTCAGCAAACGTCATTTCGTTGATGGCACCGGCGGCAACGTCGAGCATGACCAGCGTTGCCTCGGCCTGGGTCGCGTTCAATCGCTGACCGTTGAGGAAAAGGAAAAGGCCCACGGCAAGAAAAGCAACGCGCTTGTTCCCGTCCACGAACGGATGATTCTTGGCCAGACCGACGCCGTAGGCCGCCGCCAGCTCAGCAACATCGGGCGATCCATAAGCCATCAGATTCAAGGGCCGTGCAAGCGCCGAATCGAACAGGCCCTCGTCACGCAAACCGGCAGAGCCGCCATGCTCGGCCAGGCTTTCGTCATGCAGCAGGACAAGTGCGCGACGGTCGATCCAGCGCCAGCTCATTTGGCCAACTGCCGGAAGGTATCCCGGTACTCGCGCATGAACTCGCGTCCGAGTTCGAGTTGTTCGTCGAGCGATGGATCGTACGGCGTCAACGTCATTCCGCCGTTGGCGGCCTCGGTGACAAACAGGGTGTCACCTTTCTCGACCTTGAGTCGCGCCAACCATTCCTTGGGCAGGATCACGCCAACCGAATTGCCGATCTGGGTGAGCTTGAGTGCGGACATGACGGCGAACTCCTGAAGAATAGTTATAACGAGCGTTATTATTCCCGGATTATCGATCGCCGCCAAGTCATGCTCCAGGTCTCCAAACTCATTCCCGCCGGCCAGGGCCTCGCGCCCGTGCTGCTCAAGCGCGCCGCCACCGTCCAGCTCGACTGGGACGTGCGCCAGAAGAGCCGCTTCGACGCCACCGACAGCCAGGGCCGCGCGCTGGGCGTTTTCCTGCCGCGCGGCACGCAGGTGCGCGGCAACGACGTGCTGGTGGCGGCCGACGGATCGCTGATCCGCGTGGTGGCCGCGCCGCAGCCGGTGCTGGTCATCACGCACTGCACCGAGCACGGCACGCCGTTCGATCTGCTGCGCGCGGCCTATCACCTGGGCAATCGGCACGTGCCGATCGAGCTCACGCCCACGCACCTGAAGATCGAGCCCGACCACGTGCTGGCCGACATGCTGCGCGCCATGCACCTGATCGTGCGCGCGGCCGACGAGGCGTTCGAGCCCGAGGGCGGCGCTTACGGAGCGCACGGTGCGTCGCACGGTCACGACCATTCGCACGGTCACGACCATTCGCACGGCCATGGCCACGACCACGCAGGCCACGCGCACGGCGGTGATCACGGCCACGCACATCCCCATGCACCGGCAGTCACACCGGCACAAGCCCACGCACACGGTCACGATCACGGCCATCCCCACAATCACGGCCATGACCACGGCCACCGCCATTCCCACTGACGTGCAGCCGGCAGCTGCGGCCGCGCTCGACGCGGCGAGCCTGCTCGAGCTCATCTGGCTCGCCTCGCCGGCGTTGCCCGTGGGCGGCTTCTCGTATTCCGAGGGGCTGGAGGCGGCCGTCGAGTGGGCCGGCGTGAAGGACGAAGCCACGGCCACACCCTGGCTGGTCGACCAGTTGCACCTGACCTTCGCACGGGCCGATCTCGCCGTGCTGGCGCGGGCAGTGCCGGCCTGGCGTGCGAACGACCGCGTTGGCCTGCAGGCCCTCACCGCCTGGGTGCTCGCCACGCGCGAGAGCGCCGAGCTGCGCCTGCAGACCGAGCAGATGGGCCGCTCGTTCGTCGAATGGCTCAAGCTGCGGCACGCCGACGCGGCAGCCTGCTTCGCCGGCCTGCCCGCCACCTACCCCGTGGCCTTTGCCTTCGCCGCGTCGCGCACGGGTGCGCCGGTGCGCGACGCCGCGCTGGCCTTCGCCTTCGGCTGGGCCGAGAACATGGTGGCCGCGGCCGTGCGCGCCGTGCCACTGGGCCAGAGCGCGGGGCAGCGCATCCTGGCGCGGCTGGCGGCCGACATTCCGGCCGCCGTCGACGCCGCCATCGCCCTGCCCGACGACGCGCGCCAGGCCTTCTCTCCACGCCTGGCCATCCTCTCGGCCCGGCACGAAACGCAATACTCGCGGCTGTTCCGCAGCTGACGCCGTTCACCCTTCACGAAGGACCGACACCATGACCTCCGCCCTGCACCACATCCCCAACCGCACCAAAACGCTGCCGCCGCTGCGCGTGGGCATCGGCGGGCCGGTCGGCTCCGGCAAGACGACCCTGCTCGAAATGCTGTGCAAGGCCATGCGCGACAAGTGGGACCTGATCGCCATCACCAACGACATCTACACCAAGGAAGACCAGCGCCTGCTCACCGTGAGCGGCGCACTGCCGGCCGAACGCATCATGGGCGTGGAAACCGGCGGTTGCCCGCACACGGCCATCCGCGAGGACTGCTCGATCAATCTCGAAGCCATCGACCGCATGCTGGGCGACTACCCCGACGCCGACGTGGTGTTCGTCGAATCGGGCGGCGACAACCTCGCGGCCACCTTCAGCCCCGAGCTGTCCGACCTCACCATCTACGTGATCGACGTCGCCGCGGGCGAGAAGATCCCGCGCAAGGGCGGCCCCGGCATCACCAAGAGCGACCTGTTCGTCATCAACAAGACCGATCTCGCGCCGCACGTGGGCGCCAACCTCGACGTGATGGAGTCCGACACGCGCCGCATGCGGCCCACCAAGCCGTTCGTGATGACCAACCTCAAGACGCTCTCGGGCCTGGACGAGGTGGTCTCGTTCATCGAAAAGCGCGGCATGCTCGCCGCTGCCTGAGCCACGCCCTGCCGCGCACGGAGGCCGCCATGCAGCGCTTCACCATCTCGCTCGACGACGAGCTGGCGCAACAGTTCGACGGCATGATCGCCGCGCGCGGCTACGGCAACCGCAGCGAGGCCGTGCGCGACCTGCTGCGCCACGAACTGGGCCACGCCACGCTCCAGGCATCGGGCCCGGCGGGCGGTGCGCACTGGTGCGTGGCCAGCGTGAGCTACGTGTACAACCACCACGAGCACAGCGTCTCCACCCGCGTCATGAGCCTGCAGCACGACCAGCACGACCTGGTGGTGACCAGCCTGCACACGCACCTCGATCACGACCATTGCATGGAGACGGTCGTGCTGCGCGGCCCCACGGCGGCCGTGCAGGCGTTCGCCCAGCAACTCGTGGCGCTGCGCGGCGTGCGGCACGGCAACGTGCACCTGGTGCCGCTGGCGGAAGACTCGGGGCACACGCATCCGCACGCCCATCCGCACGGGCACACGCATGCCCACGCTCATGGCCACGATCACGGCGAGGGCGAGACGACCCGCGCTCGCCACACGCATCTGAAGCCCATCAACTGAGCACGGGCGGGCGCGCCTTCCGGCGCCGGCTGACCCGGCTATCGGCGCTGTCCGACACGCAGGCCGCACGTGCCCGCAGACACTGCGGTTTCGGCAACGCGTCGTCCGACGCGCGCCCAGCCCGTTGCTGCCCGTGACTGCCCGCATTCCCCGCTTTCTCGTCTGTCCTGCCCTGCGCGCCATGGCTGCCTTCGGTCTGGCGGCCGGTAGCGTGTCGGCTCATGCGCAATGGCTGCCAGCCGATCCACCGGCCCCCGCGGTGCGCGGTGCGCCCGGTGGCACGGCATGGGAGCAGCGCCTGTCGGCCGAACTGCCGCGCATCGACGACGCCCACCGCGCCGACATCGGTGTCTATGTGCGGGATCTCGCATCGGGCATCTCGGTGGACTACAAGGCCGGGCAGGACTGGTACATCGCGTCCTCGGTCAAGGTTCCCGTGGCCATCGCGGTGCTGCGCGCCATCGACGCCGGGCAGTTGTCGCTCGACACCCCCGTGACGCTGCGCGCTTCCGACTACGTCGACGGTGCCGGCAACACCAACCGCCAGGCCGTGGGCACGCCGCTGCCCGTCCGCTTGCTGATCGACCAGATGATCATCCACAGCGACAACACGGCCACCGACATGCTGATCGACCTGGTGGGCGTGCGCGTAGTGAACGAGGTCGTCACCTCGCTGGTGCCCAGGGGATTCGGCCGCATCACCACGCTGGCCGACGTCCGCCGCCTCGTCTATGGCCAGTTGACGCCCGCCGCCAGCCGGCTGGCCGGACAAGACCTGCTGCAACTGCATCGCCAGCCCGACGACAAGGCGCGTCTGGCACTGCTCTCGCACCTGACAGGCGTGCCGCAGCAGCGCTTCCGCCTCAAGACACTGGACGCCGCCTGGCGCGCGTACTACGCCAGCGGTGCGAACTCGGCGCGCCTGGATGCCTACGGCGAACTGCTCTCGCTGATCGCCACCGGCCACGCGCTCGGGCCCGAGTCCACGCGCTACCTGCTGGGCGTGATGAAGCGCACCGTCACCGGCTCGCGCCGCATCCGTGCCGGTCTTCCGCGAGACACCGTGTTCGCGCACAAGACGGGCACGCAACGCCAGCGTGTCTGCGATTCGGGCCTGGTCAGCGTGCGCGGCCGCGACGCGGCGCAGCCGGTCGTCATCGTCGCCTGCGCCCGGGGCGAACCCTCTACCGTGCGCGGCGAGAACGCGTTGCGCGACGTCGGCGCGGCGATCTGCCGCTCGGGCCTGATCACCTCTGGAGTTACCGATGCACCCGCCTGCCCTGCCGTTGCACCCATTGCTGCCGCGAAGACCACATCGGAGCCGGCCACCGCGCCCGTGGCCGGTGGCCCTCGCGCTGGGCCTGTTGCTCGCCTTGTCGCCCGTTGAGCACGCGCGCGCGGACGACTGGCGCGATGCCCTGCGGGCACGCCTGGAGAAGCTCGACAAGGAGACGCCGGGGCAACTGGGCGTGTATGTCAAACGGCTGGACAACGGCGAATCCCTGTCTTACGCGGCCGACCGCCCCTGGTACCTCAGCTCCAGCGCCAAGGTGCCGATCGCCATTGCCGTGCTGCAGCAGGTGGACGCGGGCAAGCTGCGCACCGACCAGCGCCTGGCGGTGCAGGATACGGACCGCATCGACGGGCCGGGCGAGCTGGTGTGGGCGCGCACCGGCACGGCCTACACGGTCGATTCGCTGATCACGCGGATGCTGGGCGTGAGCGACAACACCGCCGCCAACCTGCTAGTTCGCACCATCGGCGAAGACACGCTCAATGCCAGCGCCAGCAAGCACCTGGGCAAAGGCTTCGAGAAGCTGACGACGCTCACCCAGGTGCGGCGCGACGTGTATGGCGAATTGCACCCCAGGGCCGCGCAACTGCCCAACCAGCGTCTCGTCGAAGTCGCCTCCGAGCCCCTGGGCCCGCGCCGCGTCGAGGCGGTGCGCCGCGCGATCGGCGTGCCGGTCGGCGAACTGAAGACGCGCAGCATCGACGAGGCTTACGCCAGCTATTACCGCAAGGGCTTCAACAGCGCGACGCTGGAAGGCTACGGCAGCATGCTGGAGCAACTGGTGCGCGGACAGCTGCTGTCTCCCGACAGCACCAGGCGCCTGTTCACCGCCATGAAGTTCGGCCGCCGCGGCGACTACCGCATGGAAGGCGGCATTCCCAAGAGCCAGCCCATCATCCACAAGACCGGCACGCAGTACCGGCGCGCCTGCCACATGGGGTGGTCAATCCGCAGGACGGTGGCGCGCGCGGCATCGTGATCGCCGCGTGCACGGCCGATCTCGACGAGCAGCGGCAGGCCGGTCCCGTGCTGCGCGGCGTGGGCTCGGCC
>JAGOCV010000105.1 GCA_017998575.1 Burkholderiaceae bacterium | reverse complement strand
GTAGAAGCCGGTCACGTGGTTCGAGCTGGCAAACACCACGCGCTTCACGCCGTGCTTGCGGGCCGCTTCGTAGAGGTTGTAGAGGCCGACGATGTTGGCCTGCAGAATAGGCTGGAACGCGGCCTCGACCGAGATGCCGCCCAGATGGACGATGGCGTCGACGCCCTCGACCATGGCATGGACGGCCTGCGCATCGGCCAGGTCCGCCTGCACGATTTCCTCGCCCGTGGCGGCTTCACCCAGGGCTGCCAGGTCCGACAGCCGCAGCACATCGCAATTGGCCTTGAGGCGCTCGCGCAGCGCCTTGCCCAGGCCGCCGGCGGCGCCGGTCAGCAAGAGCCGGTGATGGACCTTGATCGTCATGCCCTGTTGTCTCCGTATCGCCTGGCTGGCTGGACTTTCAGCATCGATTTGCTAAAGTGGCTTCAAGCCAAGTCATATGTTGTCTGATGACTTGATCATCCAACGCCCCCATTCGGCTTGTCAACTTTTTTTCGCATGAACTCCACGCAAACCCTGACGCCTCCCCCCCACCCGCCGCCCGAAGCGCTGGCAGCCGTGCCCCTGCGCGCACGCCGGCGCGGGCTGGTCGACGAGATCGTGGCCGAGCTCTCCGCCAACGTGCGCGACGGCCAGCTGCAGCCGGGCGACAAGCTGCCCACCGAAGCGGAAATCATGTCGCGCTTCGGCGTCAGCCGCACCGTGGTGCGCGAGTCGCTCTCGCGCCTGCAGGCCAACGGCCTGGTCGAGACCCGGCATGGCATCGGAACCTTCGTGCGCCCCCCGCAGGACTCGGGAAACTTCCGCATCGACGTGGCCGACATCGCGACGGTGGCAGATGTCATCTCGGTGCTCGAGCTGCGCATCAGCCTGGAAACCGAGGCGGCGGGCCTGGCCGCGCAGCGGCGCACCGACGACAACCTGGCAGCCATGGAAGCGGCCCTGCACGCCTTCCAGGACGGCGTGGCATCGGACAGCGATACGGTGCCTTCCGACTTCCTGTTCCACATGGAAGTGGCCCGCGCCACGGGCAACCGGCACTTCGCCGAACTGATGACCTACCTGGGCACGATGATCATTCCGCGCACGCGCGTGAACACGCAACCCAGCGATCCCGAGTCACGGCTCAAGTACCTCCAGCGCGTACACAGCGACCACGAGAACATCTACAACGCCATCCGCCACCAGGATATCGACGGTGCCCGCGCGGCCATGCGCACGCACCTGTCGAGCAGCCGCGAGCGGCTGCGGCGCAGCGGGCTGGGGTTGTCCCCGGTTGCCACCCTTCCGGATATGCCGGCATGATCATGTTGTACGACAACTGATCAGAATCGCATGAGTTTGAATCGCTTGCCGGTGGCCGTCATCGGCGCCGGAATGGGTGCCGCGCCCCACTTGCGCAGCCTGGACGACCTCGCCGACGAGATCGACGTCCGATGGGTCGCAGCACGGGATCCGGCCCGGCTGGCCAGCGTGGCCCTGCCCGCCGGCGACCGCGCCACCGTGCGGCTGGACGACGTGCTCGACGATCCGCAGGTGAAGGCCGTCGTCGTGCTGACGCCACCTTCCGCGCATCTCGAAGTGGCCCGGCTGGTGGCGCAGGCCGGCAAGCACGTGCTTGTCGAGAAGCCGCTGGAGATCGACCTGCCCCATGCCGTCGAGCTCGTCGAGTGCTGCGAAGCCGCCGGCGTGTCGCTGGGCGTGATGCTGCAACACCGGCTGCGCGATGGCGCCCTTCATCTGGCTCGCATCCTGGCCGACGGCCGGCTGGGTACGTTGACCGGTGTGCAGGCTTCGGTGCGCTGGTGGCGGCCGCAGGACTACTACGAAGCGCCAGGCCGCGGCACGCTGGCGCGCGACGGCGGCGGCGTGCTCATGACGCAGGCGATCCATACGCTGGATCTCCTGCTCACACTTTGCGGTGAGCCCGAGCAGGTCACCGGCGCCGTCACCACCAGTGCCGCCCACCGCATGGAGTGCGAAGACACCGCGACCGCGCTGCTGCACTACGCCGGCGGCATGCTGGGCGTGCTGCATGCCACCACGGCGGCGCCACCGGGCTACCCCGAGGTCATCGCCATCGATGGCACGCTGGGCAGCGCCACGCTGGAATCGGGCGAGTTGCGTGTGCGCTACGCGGACGGCCGCACTGAACATGCAGGCGCGTCGGTGGGAACGGGCGGCGGCGCCGATCCGATGGGCTTCGACCACGCACCACACCGCGCCGTGCTGCGCGACTTCTTCCTGGCCGTGCGCGACGGCCGGGCGCCCGCCGTCACCGGACGCAGCGCGCTGGCCGTGCACCGTTTGATCGCGGCCATCGTCGAATCGTCCCGTCGCGGCGCGCCGGTCGCGCCCGGCACCCTCACTTCATCATGACGGCTGCCTCTCCCCTCACCATCCGCATGCACGAGGCGGACAACGTCGCCATCGTCGCCAACGAAGGCGGCCTGCCCGCCGGCACGGCCCTGTCCGGCGGCCTGGTGCTGCGCGACCGCGTGCCGCAGGCACACAAGGTGGCGCTGGTGGACATCGCCGAAGGCGCGCCGGTGATCCGATACGGCGTGGTGATCGGCACCGCGATCCAGGCCCTGCCTGCCGGCACCTGGGTGCACGAGCGCCTGCTGCGCATGCCCGAGGCGCGCTCGCTCGACGGCCTGCCCATCGCCACGGTGAAGCCGCCGGCGCTGGAGCCTCTCACGGGCTACACCTTCGAGGGCTACCGCAACGCCGACGGCTCGGTGGGCACGCGCAACATCCTGGCCATCACGCAGACGGTGCAGTGCGTGGCCGGCGTGACCGACTTCGCGGTGCGGCGCATCAAGGCCGAGCTGCTGCCGCGCTTTCCCCATGTGGACGACGTGGTGGCGCTGGAGCACACCTACGGCTGCGGCGTGGCCATCGACGCGCCCGACGCGGTGATCCCCATCCGCACGCTGCGCAACATCAGCCTGAACCCGAACTTCGGTGGCGAGGTGATGGTGGTGAGCCTGGGCTGCGAGAAGCTGCAGCCCGAGCGCCTGCTGCCACCGGGCAGCATTCCGCTCATCGACGAGCGGGCCGTGGCCGATGTGGGCACGAGCGCAGAGACGAAGCTGGACGTGGTGTGCCTGCAGGACGACGCGCACGTGGGCTTCATGTCGATGATCGAATCGGTGATGCGGCAGGCCGAGGTGCACCTGGAACGCCTGAACGCCCGCCGCCGCGAAACGGTGCCCGCCAGCGAGCTGGTGGTGGGCGTGCAGTGCGGCGGTAGCGATGCGTTCAGCGGCGTGACGGCCAACCCGGCCGTCGGCTACTGCACCGATCTGCTGGTGCGCGCGGGCGCCACGGTGATGTTCAGCGAGGTGACCGAGGTGCGCGACGGCATCGACCAGCTCACCTCGCGCGCAGCCACGCCCGAGGTGGCGCAGGCCATGATCGAGCAGATGGCGTGGTACGACGCCTACCTCGATCGCGGGCGCGTGAACCGCAGCGCCAACACCACGCCGGGCAACAAGAAGGGCGGGCTGTCGAACATCGTCGAGAAGGCGATGGGCTCGATCGTCAAGAGTGGCAGCGTGCCAATCTCGGGCGTGGTGGCGCCGGGCGAGAAGGCCCGGCAACGCGGCCTGCTGTATGCGGCCACACCTGCCAGCGATTTCATCTGCGGCACGCTGCAACTGGCAGCGGGCATGAACCTGCACGTGTTCACCACGGGGCGCGGCACGCCTTACGGGTTGGCCGAGGTGCCGGTGATCAAGGTGGCCACGCGCACCGAACTCGCGCGCCGCTGGCACGACCTCATGGATATCAACGCCGGCCGCATCGCCGATGGCGAGGTCACGATCGAACAGGCCGGATGGGAAATGTTCCGGCTGATGCTCGACGTGGCGAGTGGGCGCAAGAAGACCTGGGCGGAACACTGGAAGCTGCACAACGCGCTGGTGTTGTTCAATCCGGCGCCGGTGACTTGATTCTTTCTTTGGCGTCGCTCTGTTTTATGTTGCCGGGAAGTCGGCGGTGGGGCGAGGCAGCCGCGGCGGCAGACGTCACCGGCCCTGCGGGCTTCCCTGTGCTGCTCGCGCCTCGGGGGTCAGGCGCAAACTCGCCTTCGGCTCAAACATGCGCCTGCCTGTTTCCCCGAGTCGCTGCGCTGCTCGGCGGTGCCTAACAGCCGCCGCGGCTGCCTCGCCCCACCGCCTCGTTATCGTGACACGCCACGATGGGTCCGTCCCGACGGACGGCGCACGCAGCACGCTGACAGGGTGAAACAAAGTCAACATCAACACGAGCCCGGTGGGCCGTGCCTGCGGGCCGGCCCATGTACGCCGCCGAGGAGCGCAGCGGCGGGCGGATCAGGACCGAGCATGTTTGAGCCGAAGGCGAGTTTGCGAGGGCCCCGCCCGACGCGAGCACCGCAGGGCAGCCCGAAGGGCCGGCGGACCTGGGCCGGCCCGCAGGCACGGCCCGCCGGGCGCTCTCACCGAAGGCAGCGGGCGACGCCCTGCGGCACGATTCCTCCCGTTGCAATTCCCCTCTTGACGCCCCCTTCGCTTCTGTACCGCGTCGATAGAATGCCCCGTTGCCTCTGAATCCACGAGGCAAGCGCCAAGAAGAAGGGTTGCCCGTTTGTCCGATCGTCTCGCCGTCCTGCCCCAGTACCTCCTGCCCAAACAGGCCCTCACCCAGCTTGCCGGACGCTTCGCGGGTGCCAGGGCCGGCCGTGTCACGCAGGCCGCGATCCGCTCGTTCATCCGCAAGTACAACGTGAACATGGACGAGGCGCTCGACAGCGACCCCACCTCTTACGCCACCTTCAACGACTTCTTCACGCGCGCCCTCAAGCCCGGCGCGCGCCAGCTGGCCGACACCGACCTCATCTGCCCCGTCGACGGCGCCATCAGCCAGTTCGGCAACATCGAGCGCGGCCGTATCCTGCAGGCCAAGGGTCATGACTACACCGTGGCCGCCCTCATCGGTGGCGACGTGCAACTGGCCAACCGCTTCGCGGGCGGCCGCTTCGCCACCATCTACCTGAGCCCGCGCGACTACCACCGCATCCACATGCCCTGCGACGGGCGCCTCTTGCGCATGATCCACGTGCCCGGCGCGCTGTTCTCCGTCAACCCCACCACCGCGCGCGGCGTGCCCGGCCTGTTCGCGCGCAACGAGCGCGTGATCTGCGTGTTCGAGCACGAACGCTTCGGCTGCTGGGTGCTGGTGCTGGTGGGCGCCACCATCGTCGGCAGCATGGCCACCACCTGGCACGGCGTGGTCAACCCGCCGCGCGCCGGCACCCTGCGCGAGTGGCGCTACGACACCCAGGACGTGCGCCTGGCCCAGGGCGACGAGATGGGCCGCTTCCTGCTGGGCTCTACCGTGGTGCTGCTTTATGCGCCCGATGCCAGCGGCGTCTCGCCAACCTTCAAGCCGGCCTGGCAACCGGCCGGCGCCGTGCGGCTGGGCGAGCCCATGGCCGACTGGCCCGGCGCCTGACGGCATCGCAGGCAACGACAACGAAAAAAGGCGGGCTCGATGCCCGCCTTTTTCATGCAACCCCGAAGCCTCAGGGCGCCGTACCCGGCCGCACCGTCTCGGTGGGCGCCACCGGCACATCGGCCGCCACGCGCTCGGCCACCGGCTGGCCCGGGCGGCGCATGAAGCCCCACACCGTCCACAGCAGCAGCGCCGCGGAACACGCCAGCAGCCCGGCGCTGATGGGCCGGTCGACCAGCGTGTTCCAGTCGCCGCGCGAGAGCAGCAGCGCGCGGCGCAGGTTCTCTTCCATCATGGGGCCGAGGATGAAGCCCAGCAGCAGTGGCGCGGCCTCGAACTTGAGCACGGCCATGACGTAGCCGATCACGCCCACGAAGGTCACCATGTACACGTCGAAGGTGTTGTTGTTGACGCTGTACACGCCCAGCGCGATGAACACCAGGATGGCCGGATACAGCACGCGGTAAGGGATCTTGAGGATGCTCGCCCATACGCCCACGAAGGGCACGTTGAGGATCACCAGCATGATGTTGCCGATGATGAAGCTGGCGATCAGGCCCCAGTAGAGCTGCGGCTGCTCAGTGATCATGGTCGGCCCCGGCTGGATGCCGTGGATGATGAGCGCGCCTAGCATCAGCGCCATCACGGCATCGCCCGGGATGCCCAGCGACAGCGTGGGCACGAAGGCCGTCTGCACGGCGGCGTTGTTGGCGGTCTCGGGTGCCATGATGCCCTCGATGGCACCGTTGCCGAAGCGCGAAGGCTCCTTGGACACCTTCTTCTCCACCGCATAGGCCATGAACGAGGCGATGGCCGCACCCGTGCCGGGCAGCGCACCGAAGAAACTGCCCACCGTGGCGCCACGCGCCATCGGGGCCACCGAATCCTTCACGTCGCGGCGAGTCGGGATGAGCGAGCGCAGCGTCACCTTCATCGCCTTGTCTTCCTTCGGGATGTTGTTGATGCTGGCCACCACTTCGGACACGCCGAACACGCCCATGGCCAGCGCCACCAGGTTGATGCCATCGGTCAGCTCCGGAAAGCCGAAATCGAAGCGCGCCACGCCGGTGTTCACGTCGGTGCCCACCATGCCCAGCAGCAGGCCGAACACCACCATCGCGATCCCCTTGGCCGGCGCGCCACCGGCCAGCGTGGAGGCGGCCACCAGGCCCAGCAGCATCATCGAGAAGTACTCGGCCGGACCGAACTTCATGCCCAGCTCGGAGATGGTGGGCGTGAACAGGACCAGGATGATCAGACCCGTCATGGCGCCCACGAACGACGCCACCGTCGTCATGAACAGCGCCACGCCGGCGCGGCCTTGCCGTGCCATCGGATAGCCGTCCAGACAGGTGACCGCCGCCGAGGGCGAACCCGGCAGGTTCAGCAGGATCGACGCGGTCGAGCCGCCGTACTGCCCGCCGTAGTACACGCCAGCCAGCATGATGATGGCCGCGTCGGGCGGGATGTGATACGTGATCGGCAGCAGCAGCGAAATGGTGGCCAGCGCGCCGATACCCGGCAGCACGCCCACCACGGTGCCCAGCAACACCCCGATGAAGCAGTACAGCAGCGTGATCGGGGAGAAGGCCGACGCGAAGCCGGCGCCCAGGTTGGAGAGGAGTTCCATGCGTTCTTATTCCCACCACACCAGCGGCAGCATCATGTTCAGGCCCACGCTGAAGATCAGCACCGTGACCACGGTGACACCGATGGCCACCAACACGCGGCCGCGCCACGTGATCTCGCGGTCGGCCAGCGAAGCCATGAAGCTCGCGAGGAAGGTGGCCGTGATCAGGCCCAGCGATTGCAGCGTGGCTGCGAACAGCAGGATCGATCCGATCACCCACGCGAAGTTTCCCCACTGGATGCGCAACGGCGCACCCGCGCCGCGCCTGAGGGCGGGCAGCGCGATCAGCACCCCCAGCGCCACCAGCACCCATCCCAGCACGGTGGGGAAATAGCCCGGCCCCATGCGTTCGGCCGAGCCGAACCCGTAGCGCCGCGAATAGAGCGCGAAGAAGAGACCGGCGGCGACCACGAGGGCCCCGCCGATCAGGTCGCGGTGATCCATGTTTTTCATCTGCAATCCTCGTGATGTGACGGCCGCACAACGGCCGCCGTGAACGAGGTCGCACTATCGGCGCGAGGGGCTGACCTCGCGCTGACCCGGAGCGTAGTCAGTATTGCGTATGGCGATGGCGCGCCAGCCGGGTCGATCGCCAGCCACGCAGGCTGGGCAGATCAGAAGCCGATGCGGTAGTTCGCAGCGACCCAGCCGGTGGTGGCCCCGCCAGCAGTGGTGACGTTGACGCTCGCGTCCACCCATCCCTCGCCCAGCCGCCAGTTCATGCCGGCGCCGGCGCGCATCCACGACGGCGCCCCCCGGCCGACGGCCCGGTCGAAGGCGAACAGCCCGAGGGCCTCGCCCGAGACCACGGCACCCGCCGTGCCGCCCACGCGCCGAGCGGCTTCGAGCCGCAGCGTCAGGCGGGCATCGGCACCCATGGTGCGCTCGCCATCGACGCCCAGGCGCACGATCCTCTCGCTCATGGCGCGCGCGCTCCACCGCGCGGGAAAGCCGCCGCCACTTTCGGTGTAGGCGTCGGTGCGCGTGCGGCTTGCCGTGAGGCTGCCGTAAGGCGTCGCGGCCCAGCCGGCCACCCCGAACGCCTGCGGCGCATCGACGCGCAGGCGCACGGCCCCCGTACGGATGCCAGGTTCGCCGACGGAGCTGTCGGGCAGGCCGGCGTTGAGATAACTGCGCGCGATCCGGCTGCTGCCGCGCGCGTAGTAGCCGCTGGCCGAGAGCACCAGCCCGGATGGCATGCGGCGGATGAACTCGGGCACCACGTAGGTCGATCGATGATGCGCGCGGCCGTCCAGATGAAGTTGTTGCGTGGACCTCACCATGCCGAGGGCCAGCTTGACGTGGCTGGCCTCATCGACGCCATGGCTGATACCGATTTCGGTCACGCCCTGGCGATGATCGCGCTCCGGACGGTCCGATGTGCCCAGGTCTGCGGCCGTCCACAGCACGGAGCGCCCTGCCGCGGGCAAGCCGCGCAGTGGCTGGCCGTGCGCGCCATGCAGGACCAGATCTTCGTCCCACAGCGGCTGCAGTGCGGTGGACGCCGTGGCAGACAGGCTGCGCTGATAGTCGTCGACATTCATCAGGCCGGTACCCACCGGCGATACACGGGCGATGAAGGCGTAGCCGTTGTCCAGCACACCGCCCACCACCGTGCCGTCGGCATTCACCGCATAGGCCGAACCGGTGGCCTGGGACGGGCCGACCGCCAGGCCCGCTCCGGCCAGCCACTGCTCCACCGTCTGCATGCCCGAGGCTTGCGTCCAGCGCGCGGCCCGCATCGCGGAGCTGGCGCCGTCCCACATCTGGCCCACCACCACGGTGCCTGCCGCGTTCACCGCATTGGCGACCGAGTTGGCGCCGCCCAGCCCCTGCATGCCGCCGGTGCTCGACCACAGGAAAGCCTGCGTTTCGAAGGCTGCGTCCATCACGTAGCCCACGACCACGTCGCCGGCCGCATTGATGCCCCGCGCCTCCGACGACACATAGCCGGACAGCAGGCCCAGGCTGGTCATGGCATTGCCGGCGGCCGTCCAGCGGTAGGCGACGCTGTTGCCCAGCGCGTCGTCGGCCTGCCCCACCACGACGTCGCCCGCCGCATTGACTGCGGAGCCGGTGGAAAAGCTGCCGCCGGGCAGCACGCCCAGATCGGCCATGCTGCCGGTCGACTGCGTCCAGCGGAAGGCGCGGCTCTGTCCACCCGCCGTGGAGTCGGTGCCGACCACCACGTCGCCCGCGGCGTTGACCGCGTTGCCCCAGGACGAGGAAGTGGTCAGCCCATTGAGCGTTCCGAGGCTGACGAGGCCGGCGCTGGTCCAGCGAAACGCGCGCGGGAGGTTGGACAGGGCACCATCGGCAGCGCTGCCGATCACCACCGAGCCATCGGCACTGACACCGTTGGCTTGCGCCGAGTCGCCCGAGTTCAGGCGCCCGAGATCAACCCAGCCCGTCGCCGCCGTCCAGCGGAAAGCGCTGGCGAACGACGATGCCGTGCCGAACGTGCCGACCGCCACGTTGCCGGACGCGTCCAGCCCCCTGACCCACGAGAACGTCCGACCTGCCGTTCCGTCGTCGATGAGGTCCAGTTCCGCCGCCGACTGCGCCCGTGCCGCGATGCAGAAGTTCGTGAGCAGCGTGGCGATGGCCAGTGCAATGACACCGCGCTTGCGGCCGGGGAAAAGAGAAACTGTCTCGTGCGTCATGAGTCGATGGGATTCGCGCCTGCGCGGCCCGCTGCTGCGGCCCCGGTGTCCAGGCGCAGCGGCACGCGGGGGCAGGCACCGTATCACCGGCCGTGCGTTATCACGACCGCCTGGAGGGAAACGACTTCCAACGGCAACGAACCGTTCGGCCTGAGAGAACAACGGATTGCGGCACGAGCCATCGCCGCCCCGCCGGGGCCAGGCTAGGGCGCAGGGCCGGGCCGCAGGCTCGCGACACCGCCGGGCGCGAGCGCACGCAACATGCCGCGCAGTTGGGCGGCCTCGGGCACGCCGTAGGCGGTTTCGAAGGCGGCCTGCGCCGCTTCCCAGTGCACACGCGCCTCGGCCAGGCGCTTCTCGCCCGCAGGCGTGAGCCGCAGCAGGCGCGCGCGGCGGTCGGACTCGGACACCGCGCCCTCGATGAGGCCATCGCGCTCCAGCGGCTGCAGCACACGGTTGAGCGTGGTGCGGTCCATGCCAGCGGCGGCGGCCAGCGCATTGACGCCCATCGGGCCCTGTTGCCACAGCCGGACCAGCAGCGAGAACTGGCCGCCGCGCAGCCCCGCCTCTGCGAGATGGCGGTCATAGAGCTGGCCGATGGCACGGGCGGCCTGCCGCAGCGCGAGTGCGTTGCATTCGGCGAACTGGGGCAGCGCAGCGGCTTCGGCAGGCGGTGGTGTACGGGTCATGGGTGGCGTCCTGCACGAAAGTGTAGGCGCACCTATAATACGTGTATATACACATATATGGCCACACCGTGAACCAGACCACGGCCGCGCCCGGCCATCGCCCATCGTCCGCGCCTGGTTCGCTGGACGGCCGCACGCGCCTGCTGCTGGAGGGGCCGATCGCGCCCACACTGCTGCGCATGTCGGCGCCCAACATGCTGGTGATGGTGTCCCAGGCCGCGGCCGGCCTGATCGAAACCTGGTTCATCGGCCGGCTGGGCACCGATGCACTGGCCGGCATGGCGCTGGTGTTCCCGCTCGTGATGCTGATGCAGATGCTCTCGGCCGGCGCTTTAGGCGGCGGCATTTCGTCGTCGATCGCACGGGCGCTGGGCGCGCGGCGCCGCGCCGACGCGGACGACCTGGTGTGGCATGCGCTGGCGGTCAACCTGTTCATCGGTGCCGTCTTCACGCTCGCGCTGCTGGTGGGCGGGCGCGCGCTCTATACACGCATGGGCGGCAGCGGCGCGGCGCTGGAAGCCGCCCTCGCCTATTCCAACTGGGTGTTCGCGGGCGCCCTGCTGGTGTGGGCCTTCAATGCGCTGGCATCGGTGATCCGCGGCACGGGCAACATGGCCGTACCGGCCTGGGTCACCTTCATCGGCACCCTGGCGCTGGTGCCGATGTCGCCGCTGCTGATCTTCGGCTGGGGTCCGCTGCCTGGCCTGGGGATCGCCGGCGGCGCGCTGGCCCTGCTGCTGTTCTATGGCGGCGGCCTGGTGGCGCTGGCGCTGTACCTGCGCTCGCCGCGCAGCCTGCTGCGACCCGCCTTCGCCTCGGTACGCTGGCGCCTCGCGCTGTTCGGCGACATCCTGCGCGTGGGTGCGGTAGCGTCCATCTCCACCGTGTCCACCAACCTGGCCATCGCACTGGCCACGGCGCTCACCGCCACCTTCGGCGTGGCGGCCGTGGCGGGCTACGGCACGGCATCGCGGCTCGAGTACCTGCTGGTGCCGCTGGTGTTCGGCCTGGGCGGCCCACTGGTGGCGATGGTGGGCACCTGCGTGGGCGCCGGCCAGCGTGATCGTGCGCTCCGGGCTGCCTGGGTCGGCGCGGCCATCGCTTTCGCGGTCACGCAAGCCATCGGCGTTGCAGCGGCCCTCTTCCCCCACCCATGGCTCTCGCTGTTCGACCACGATCCGGCCATGCTCGCGGCGGGTACGCAATACCTGCGCATCGTCGGGCCGTTCTACGGCTTCTTCGGGCTGGGGCTGGTGCTGTATTTCGCCTCGCAGGGCGCGGGCCGCCTGCTGTGGCCGGTGATCGGCAACGCCGCGCGGCTGGCCATCGCGGCGACCGGAGGGCTGCTGGCCATCCACGTCGGCTGGGGCCTGAACGGCGTGTTCGCCGCGCAGGCCGCGGCCATCGTCGCCTACGGGCTCGTCAATGCGGGCGCGGTCGCGCTCGGCGCCTGGTTCACAACCGAAGAAGGAAAGTCGTCATCATGAACATCGACAACAGCGTGGTTTTCATCACCGGGGCCAACCGGGGCCTGGGCCTGGCTCTGGCGCGCGAGGCGCTCGCGCGCGGTGCCCGCAAGGTGTATGCGGGCGCGCGGGATCCGTCGTCCATCACCCTGGCC
>JAGOCV010000391.1 GCA_017998575.1 Burkholderiaceae bacterium | reverse complement strand
GTTCTGGCCGCGCCCCACCGCCACGGCGCAGATCGACGTAACGCCGGCTGGCACCGTGAACGTGCCCGACGACGTAAAAACCTGCTGACCGGCAGCGGCCACGGAATTTCGCATCAGCGTGATAAGCCGCGCCAGCATCACACGGCCCCCATGCAGCGCCACTTCGACGTGACGCTGTTGTAGATGAACCCGACTGCCAGCATGGCCGTCGTCACGGTCGTGGTCGGCAGCGCCACTGTGCTGGCCTCAAACGACGCGCCCCAAGCGATTGTTCGCGCCGCCGTCCCGGTGATTTCGATGATGAGCACCTGCCCGTCAGTCGGTGTCCCGGTCAGGTTCGTGGTGAAGCTGGTGATGTCCACGGTCTGCGCGGTCAGCTTGTAAATGTCCACGTTGTCCGTGTTGATCGTCGGCGTGGCGCTGGAAGTCGTGGAGCCGACGCGAGGCGTGACCCGCTTGTTCGTCAGCGTTTGCGTCGCGGACGGCAAATCGGTGATCTGCTTTTGCAGGAAACCAAGCGCCTCCAGCACCGTATGGCTGGCCGTGACCACCGTGGCGGCAGCGGTCGAAAGACCCGCCAGCACCGTGCCCAGCACGCGCGACGCGGTGAAGTACAGATTGGTCGATCCTTCGGTCACCGCGTCCGTTGAGCCGGGCGACGGGCTGATTTCGACGTAGGCCGAACCGCTCCACCGGTAGGTTTTGTTCGTGTCCAGCGCGACGTAAATCTTGGCGGCTTCGCCGGTGCCGGGGAACGCCGCAAGGTTCGCGTACTCCAGCACGTCGTCAACGTAGGACGGCAGGTAAGTGCTGGCGATCTTCGTGCTGCTGTCCAGCGGCGCATAACCGTTCGCGGCGCCCTTGTTTGCACTGTTCTCAGGCGTGAACCCGAGTGCGGCTTGCTTGCCGTTGAAAGTTGACCAATCCGCCGCACTCAGGGCGCCGCGATTCGCCGCGCTGGCGGTGGGCACGTTCAACGTGATGGCCGGCGTCGTCGTCCCGTTCGCGACGCTGGAGGACAAGTCGGTGCCCGAGGTGCCCAGCGTGAGCGCGGCCACGCTGGTGACAGATCCGGAGCCGGCACCGTCCGAGCCCTTGGCGGCGATCTTGACGAACTTGGCTGCGTCGAACGCGCCGGTGCTGGTGTGGCCGGTGGTGCAGACGTAAGTCTCGCCCAGGTAGGTGACGCAGCTTGCTGGTGCGGTGGCCACATAGGCGGTGGCGCTGGCCCAGGCCACGGGCGCCGACCAAGGCTGCGGGCCGGTGCCGCCGGTGGACCCCGTGGCGCCCGTGTTGCCCTTGGGCACCACCAGGTTCAAGGTTTGCGTGGGCGCCGTGCCTGTGATGGTGGCTGCCGCTGCTCCCTCCGTCACGGTGCCGATGCTCAAGCTGTTGGCCGGGCCCGCCGGGCCTGTGGAGCCGGTGGCGCCGGTATTGCCCTTTGGAACGACAAGGTTCAGGGTCTGGTTGGGCGCTGTGCCAGTGATCGTTGCCGCCGCCGCGCCTTCTGTGACGGTACCAATGCTTAGGGTGTTGGCCGGGCCTGTCGCGCCAGTCGCTCCAGTGGAGCCCGTCGCCCCGGTTGCCCCCGTTGCGCCGGTCGGCCCGACAGACCCCGTCAGCGCCACGGTCCACACCGCGTAGGTGCCGCTGCCGCTGATGGTGTCCACGCTGATCGACAGCGAGCCGGTGCTGGCGTTGTACGCGCTCACCGTGCCCTGCATCCATTTGCCCACGTCGCTGTTGTAGGTGATGCGCGCGGTCTGGCCGATGGCGAACTGCTTGCTGGCCTCGATAGTCAGCGTCTTGGCGCCGGTGCCGATGGCCAGGCTGGTGGTGCTGTTGCCCACGATCTGCTCGGTGACGCGGTCCCACAGCAGGTTCAGCGTCTCAACGGCCGCCGGGCCGGCCATGCCGCTGGTGAAGTTGTTGCTCATGGTGTCACCATCCCTCGATGTCGATCTTGTTGCTGAACAGGGCGTAGTGGTCGAAGCTGACGCCCGCGTTGGCCCGCTTGCCGTAGATCATGTGATCCTGCTCGGCCACGGGGTCTACCCAGCCGGGCAGCAGGCTGACGAACACGTTGCGGGCGGCTCCGGCATTGCGCATGATCTGCATCAGGCGGGCGCGGTCGCTCTCGCCCAGATAGTCCAGGCTCAGGCTCAGGGTGTCGTGCTGGGTGCTGCGGTCGGCCAGGTTGTCGCCGGCGTCGTTGCGGCTGTTGCTGGTGCGGTCCACCACGCTGGCCTGGGCGCCGTAGCTGGCATTCATGGCCGGCTCCCAGTACGCACCCACCACCAGGCGGGCGTTGTCGATATAGCCGGCGGTGTTTCCGGCATCCACCAGGTCGATCACGCAGCGCCGGGCAAACCAGTGCGCGTCGAACCACACGGCGGACTTGCTCGCGCCGCCGAAGGCGAAGGCGTTGCCGTTCAGGGGCAGCGCCCAGTTCCACAGGCCCAGGTTCAGGCCGGGGCAGGCGTTGAGGGTGCCGCTGTCGGCGATCAGGGTGGTGCCGCCGGTGTCGCTGTACAGGCGCACGCGGATGGTAGCGCTGGCGCTCAGGTTGGTGGCGGGCAGCGCGACGGCGCCCACCGTCTCACCATTCGTCCAGGTCAGGGTGTAGCTGACGCTGGTGCCGGTGCTGCGGTGCACCTGGCCCTTGAAGTCGTTCTGCAGGTTGGCCGCCACGAGCGCGCCCGAGGTCGTGCTCGCCGCAAGCGACGTGGCGCGGTCGGCCGCGTTGTCGTGGATCAGGCGCAGGTTACGCACGGCGGCTCACTTCAAGGCCCAGCGCGGCCAGCTTGGCGTTCATGGCGGCCAGCAGTTCGTCGGTCACGTCTTCGGCCACCATGGGGTACTGGCTGTGCGCGGGCTGGGCCAAGGCCTGACCGGCGTCGTTCGTGGCGAGGCTGACGCTGGTCATCACGGCGGCGGCGCCGTAGGCGGGCGGCTGCACCGGGTTGTCGAACTGCACGGTGACGGACAAGGGGATGTTCAGGCGGGGCATGGCGGTCTTTCAGGGTGGGGGTTGAAGGGGCCGCACGATGGCGGCGGTGATGCGGTCTGACCACGCCTGCGCGGGATGCACGGGGTCGGCCAGATCGCCGGGGAAGGTGACGGGCACGGCGCGCACGTTCACGAAGCCGGTGCCGAAGGCGTCGGCGGTGCGCTCGACGGCGGCGTCGAATTCGTCGGCGCGCTCCACCAGGTCTTGAGTCATGGCGCCAT
>JAGOCV010000104.1 GCA_017998575.1 Burkholderiaceae bacterium | reverse complement strand
GCTTTCATCAGCCCCATGGCCGAGCCCACGCCGAACTGCCGCGCGGCATAGGTGGCGGTGGTGGCCACACCACGGCCGGCGTAGTCCTTCAGGCGCGGGAATTCCGCAAGCGGCAGGAAGGCGCCGCGGTCGAGTACGGCATCGGCGCGGCGCCGGCCGCCGCCGATCACCACCGGCTGGCCTTTGAGCTGGGGATAGCGGAGCAGTTCGACCGACGCGTAGAAAGCGTCCATGTCGAGATGGGCGATGCGGCGGACGGGCACGCCCTGATTGTCGCGTGCGCCGCCCTACACTGCCGGCCTCACAGACAAAGCACAGGGAGTTTGCAGGCATGTACAGCGAACAGGACATCGACGATGCCGTCGCCGCAGGTGCGATCAGCGCCGAGGCCGCCCGCGGGCTGCGCCAGCACACGGCCGCGCGGCAGCGCACGCAACTGGCCGACGAAGAGCATTTCCGCCTCGTCACCGGCTTCAACGACATCTTCGTGGTGATCGCCAGCGTCTTGCTGCTGGGCGCGCTGTACTGGGTGGCCGGCCTGGTGACGCCATGGGCCGCGCCGCTGGCCGTGGCGGCGGCGTCGTGGGGCCTGGCCGAGTACTTCGTGCGCCGGCGGCGCATGGCGCTGCCGGCCATCGTCCTGCTGGCCAGTTTCGTGCTGGGCGCAGGCTTCACGGCCTACCGGCTGTTGCCCGAGCGGGATGTCGCGCCCCTCGTGGCTGCATTGGCCGCGGCTGTTCACTGGTGGCGTTTTCGCGTGCCGATCACGCCAGCGGCCGGTGCCGGCGCCGTGGTGGTGGCGCTGCTGGTCGCGCTCTCGCATGTGGACGGGCTGGCGGACATGGCCTGGCCCGTGGTGCTGGCCGCGGGGCTGGCGGTTTTCGCGTGGGCGCTGTATTGCGATGCGAGCGACGTCAGGCGCGAGACGCGGCGCGCCGACGTCGCCTTCTGGCTGCACCTGCTGGCCGCGCCGCTGCTGGTGCACCCGGTGTTCACTGCCGGCGGCGTGTTCGAAGGCAACCTGGGCGTGCTTCGCGCGGTGCTGGTGCTGGGCGTGTTCGGCTTCCTGGCCATGGTGTCGCTGGCCATCGACCGCCGGGCGCTGATGGTGTCGGGCCTGGGCTACGTGATTTATGCCGGCAGCGAGCTGTTGAGTCGCACGGCGTCGGTCGAGACCAGCTTCGCGTTGGCCGCACTGGTGATCGGCGCGACCTTGCTGCTGCTGTCCGCGCTCTGGCAGCGGGCACGCGCGCAGGTGCTGCGGCGTCTGCCGGTGGCGGTGACGCGCCGCCTGCCGCCGCCGCGTTAGCGCGCGGCTTCATCGGCGCCGCTGCAGCGCCCCCAGATGCCGCCGCAGCAGGTTCCACAACTCGGTGGCGGGCGTGCCCAGCACGCTGTCGTGGCGTCGCATGAGCCCGATGCGGCGCACCACGGGCGGCGAGCCCAGGGGCCGGGTGCGCAGCGTTTCGCCGCCACCGGCCGACAGCGCCAGCCGCGGCAGCACGCCGATGCCCACGCCACCGCGCAGCAGGCCGAGCATGGACGACAGGTGCTCCACCTCGTCGAACCACGGCGGCGGCAGGCCGCGCTCGGCCAGCGCCGCATCGACCTGCTGCCGGTTGGCGCTGCTGGAGCGCAGCATGACCACGCGCCACTGGTGCAGCTCGTCCCAGCCCACGCGGCGGCGCCGCTCCAGAGGATGACCCGGCGCGAAGGCGATCACGTACGGATCGTCGGCGCAGTGCTCCACGGCCAGTTCCTGGGTGCCGGTGCCCAGCATGCCGACACCGAACTCCGCTTCGCGCGCCAGCACGGCCTGCGCGACGCGCTGGCCGGTGTCGTCCCGCAGGTTCAGGCGCAGCTGCGGATAGCGGGTCCGGAAGTCGTGCAGCACGGCGGGCAGCACCGTGTGCGCCACGGTGGTGAGGCAGGCCACGCTGAGGCGGCCGGCCTCGCCCCGGGCATGGCGCGCGGCGTCCAGCACGCTGTCGTCGAGTTGCCTGAGCACGTGATCGGCCTGATCGGCCAGCGCCTGCCCCAGCGCCGTGAGCGCAGCGCGGCGCGTGGTGCGGACCACCAGGGGGCCGCCCACCGTCTGCTCCAGCTGGGCGATGCGGCGGCTGAAGGCCGACTGCGTGATGTGCATGCGCTCGGCGGCGCGCACGAAGCTGCCCAGGTCGCGCAACGCGATCAGGGCCCGCAGATCGTCAGGTCGGTAATTCATGCATGGAGATCAAGAATTCATCTTCAAATGTCAATTTACATCATGGATGACGCTCACCAGAATCGCGCCCCATGCCCATCGTGAAGTTCTTCTGCCATGACCCGCAGCCCGACGCCGCAGCCGCCGAAGCGCTGGCCGCGCGCGTGGAGGCGTTGTGCCGGCACGAACTGGCGGCCAGCCCGGACGCGATCGAGGTGCTGCTGGTGCCGTCCCTCGTGCTGCGCGGGCCGCAGGTGCTGATCGAGGCGCACTTCCGCGACCAGCCGTACCGTGGGCCGCAGGCAGTGCAGCGTTTCATGGACGGCCTCGAAGAGGCATCGCTGCAGCACCTGGGGCGGCGGCCACGCATCCGCTGTTTTCCGGTCGACGGCAACGCGCTGGGAGCGCGCAATTGAACGCACCTGTAGCACCTGTCGCACCTGTCGCACCTGCCGCATCCGCTGCGCCGCTGCGCCTGCGCGCCATCCACAGCTTCTTCGTCGGCGGTCGCACGGTGGCCCTGCAGGGTCTGCCGGTGGAGCAGCATCGCTTCGCGCAGAACGGTGCGGCGCGCGCGGTGGATCCGAACGGCCACTACCGCAGCGGCCAGATGTACGTGCAGGCCTTCCTGCAGGCCAGCCCTTCGGCCCGCCCGCCGGTGCTGCTGTGGCACGGTGGCGGCATGACCGGCGTCAACTGGGAAACCACGCCCGATGGCCGGCCGGGCTGGCGCGATGCTTTCCTGCACGCCGGCTACGACGTCTACGTGAGCGATGCGGTCGAGCGCGGGCGCGCGGGCTGGTCGCGCTGGCCCGGCATCTATGAAGCGCCGCCGCTGCACCGCACGCTGGAGGAGGGCTGGGACATGTTCCGCGTGGGGCCCGCCGGTGGCTGGCACGAAGACGCCGCGCAGCGCCGCGCGCACCCGGGCGGCCAGTTTCCCGCGGCCGCCTTCGACGACTTCGCCACCCAGTGGGTGCCGCGGTGGGCCGGCCACGAGGCCATCACGCTGGCCGCCTACGACGCGCTGCTGCAGCGCATCGGCCGCTGCATCGTGATCGGCCACAGCCAGGGGGGCGGCTTCGCGCTCGAGGCCGTGCGCCGCCGGCCGCACGACGTGGCCGCCGTGGTCGCCATCGAGCCGTCGGGAGCACCGGCGCTGGCCGGCACCGGACTGCCGCCGCACCTGTATGTCTGGGGCGACCACGTGCAGGCGCATCCCGTGTGGCGCGGCTACCGCGAGGCGGTCGAGCGTCATGGCGACGGCGTGCGCGCAGCCGGCGGCCGCGCCGACGTGCTGGATCTGCCGCGCGAGGGCGTGCACGGCAATTCGCACTTCCCCATGCTGGACCTCAACGCAGCCGACGTCGCCGGCCGCGTGCTGTCCTGGCTGGATGGCGTGCTCGCGCCATCCAGACCCGCCACCTGATTCCGATCCCCCCGACTTCCTGGAGACAACACCATGCAAAGACGCTCACTTCTTCACACCTGCGCCGCCCTCGCGCTGCTGGGCACCGGGGCGCATGCCCGGGCCCAGGCCGGCGACTGGCCGTCGCGGCCCATCCGCATCATCGTGCCCTTCGGTGCGGGCAGCGGCAACGACATCGTGGCGCGGCTCATCGGCGACCACCTGTCGCGCGCGCTGGGGCAGGCGGTCATCGTCGACAACCGAGTGGGCGCCAACGGCAGCATCGGCGCCGATGCAGCGGCGCGCTCGGCGCCCGACGGCTACACGCTGTTCGTCACCACCAACACCACACAGGCCGCCAATCCGAGCCTGATGAAGAAGATCAGCTACGACCCGGTGAAGGATTTCGCTCCCATCGGCCGCATCGCCAACACGCCGGCCATGCTGGTGGTGCACCCGTCGGTGCCGGCCCGCTCGATGGCCGAGTTGATCGCGCTGGCCAAGTCCAGGCCCGGCAAGCTGAGCTATGCCTCGGGCAGTGCCGGCACACTGGTGCCCGGTGCCATGCTCACCAGCATGGCGGGCATCGACATGCTGCACGTGCCCTACAAGACCATTCCGCTGGGCCTGAACGACGTGGTGGCCGGCCAGGTCGACATGATGTTCACCGACATGGCCACCGGCACGCCCCAGGTCAAGGCCGGCAAGGTGCGCGCGCTGGGCGTGAGCAGCCTGGAGGCCTCGCCCGTGCTGCCCGACGTGCCGCCCATCGACCGCACGCTCAAGGGGTTCGAGCTGCTGGCCTGGTATGCGATGTACGCGCCGGCCGGCACGCCGCAGCCCATCGTCGAGCGGCTCAACCGCGAAATCCAGGCCGCTGTCGGCAGTGCAACGCTGCGCGAGCGCCTGCTGGCGCTGGGTCTGCAGCCGGTGACCAGCACGCCGCAGCAACTGGCCGATTTCGGCCGCGACGAGCTGGCCAAATGGACGCGGCTGATCCGCGCGGCGGGCATCCAGCCCGAGTGAGCCCCCCATGGCGCCGGACTTGACGCAAGTCAAGACAGGTGGCGTACTGGCATGGGAGGATCGCCCGCCATGCCGTACAGAGACCCGACGCCCGTCCGCATCCTGATCTACGCCAGCCGGTCGAACCTGATCGGGCCGGTGTTCGGGCAGATGGAGTCGATCCGCGCCGTCGTGGCAAGGCGCAATATCGAGCTGGGGCTGGGCACGGCGCTGCTGCACCAGAGCGGCTGGTTCGTGCAATGGGTCGAAGGGCCGGCCGCAGCCGTGCAGCAGGTGATCGACCGCGTGGCGGCCGATCCGCGCCACGGCAACATGCATGTGGTGCACGATGCGGTGGCACCGCGCCAGCTGCACGACTCGTGGTCGATGGCCGTGGTGCAGGCCGACGAGATGCCGGACGACTTCGGCCGCCGGGTCGCCGCCCTGCTGCACGATCGCGAACGCGGCCTGCACCATGCACCGGCGGCCGTCTGGCGGCTTCTCTCCACGCCGCTGGGGCACGTGGGCGCGCAGGCGCACGACGATCCCAGCCTGTTCTGCCGCACCCTGGTGTGCGCGGCCGATTTCGACGAATCGTTCGACCTGGTGCGGTGGCTGGGCGGCCGGCACCGTGTCGACGTGGTGCGGCGGCGCTTCGCGGGCGCGGACACGCCCGACGTGGCCACCGACTACGTGGACTTCGCCGAAGGCGGCCTGGTGCACCGCGTGATCGCCATGGCGCGCAACGGCATCCGCATCGGCCTGACGCGCGCCTTCCTGGCCGACTACGGGTGCATCGTGCTCGTGCGCGGTGGCGATGCGAAACGCGATGCCCAGGTGCTGGAGCTGCTCTGCGCCGCCTGCGACGGCCTGCTGCACCGGCCCGTGCTGCTGGGCGTGGGCGCCGATGCCGCCAGCCACGAGCCGCTGCGCCGCATGGCGCGTGGCCGCGCCATGCATTACCTGAACGTCGATGTCGACGACCGGCGCGACAGCGCGCAACTCTGGTGCGCGATCGCGCCCGTGGTGCGCGAATTCGCGGCGCCGGTGCCGATGCGTGCCGTGGCCACTGCGTGCGCCCGGTAGACAGTGCCGGCCTGCGGCACTAGATTGCACGCATGCCCCAGCAGATCCTCGTGAACATCGACGTCGACGACCTGCAGGGCGCGACGGCCTTCTACCGTGCGGCCTTCGGGCTCGACCTGGGTCGCCGGCTCGGCGACGACGTGGTCGAACTCACCGGCGGATCGAGTCCCATCTACCTGCTGCGGCGTGCCGCCGGTACCGGCGCCACGCCGGCCGGCGCGCCCTCCGGCGACATCCGTCGCTACACGCGCCATTGGACGCCTGTGCACCTGGACTTCGTGGTGGACGACCTCGACGAGGCGCTGGCGCGGGCGCTGCGCGCCGGCGCCACGCTGGAGCAGCCCGCGAGCACCAGCGCCTGGGGCCGGCTGGCGCTGCTGTCCGACCCGTTCGGGCACGGCGTGTGCCTGGTGCAGTTCCTCGGGCGCGGATATGACGAGCTGTCCGGCTGAGCCGCGCGGGCCGTCAGCCGTGGGCCAGCCGCACGTACAGCGGGATGCCCACCAGGATATTGAACGGGAAGGTCAGGCCGAGCGAGAGGCCAAGGTAGAGACTCGGACGCGCCTCGGGGATGGCGTGGCGCACGACGGCCGGCACGGCGATGTAGCTGCCCGATGCGGCGAGCACCATCAACAGCGCCAAATTGCCGGCTTCGAGTCCGAACAGCGTCCCCAGCCCCAGCGCCGCTGTGGCCTGCGCCAGCGGCGCGGTCAGCGCATAGACCAGCAGCCAGCGGGGCGCGCCGCGCAGCTCGCCCACCTGGCGCGCGCATGACAGACCCATGTCAAGCAGGAAGAAGGCCAGCATGCCCTTGAACAGATCGCTGGTGAACGGCCGCATGGCGGCCTCTGCGCGCTCACCGCTGAGCATGCCGATGACCATCGCGCCCAGCAGCAGCAGCTGTGCCCCGTCGGTCATCGACTCCCGCAGCACACCACGCAGTGGCACCGTCTGTGATGTGCCCTGCTGGCGGCGAACGCGGTTGGCCAGCAGCACGCCCAGCACGATGGCGGGCGACTCCATCAGCGCCATCGCCGCGGCCATGTGGCCGCCGTAAGGCAGCCCCTGTGCGTCGAGGTACTGCACGGCGGTGATGAAGGTCACCGCGCTGACCGATCCGTAGGTGGCGGCAATGGCTGCCGCGTCGAAGCCGTTGAGCGAGCGGCGCAGCAGCGCGTAACTGGCCAGGGGCACGGCCACGGCGAGCACCACGGCGGCCGTCAGGCTGGCCAGCACCTGGCCCGCCAGGCCCGACGCCGCCAGTGCGAAGCCGCCCTTCAGACCCAGCGCCATCAACAGGTAGAGCGAGAGGAAGCGCGCGATGGCTGGTGGAATCTCCAGGTTGGAGCCCAGGAGTCCGGCCGCGATCCCGAAGCAGAAGAACAGAATGGCGGGATCGAGAAGCTGTTCCATGCGGTGATCAGGCCTGTTGCGTTTCTGGCCGGGTCCTCGTCTTCCACAGCGACACCAACACGCCACCTGCAATCAACCCGAAGGTGATGGACAGCGAAAGCGCCGGCGGAAACTTGCCGATGAAGTTCACCAGGAAAATCTTCGTGCCGATGAAGACCAGCACCAGCGCCAGGGCGTACTTCAGGTAGTGGAAGCGGTGGATCATCGCCGCCAGCGCGAAGTAGAGCGCCCGCAGTCCGAGGATGGCGAAGATGTTGCTCGTGTAGACGATGAAGGGATCGCTCGTGATCGCGAAGATGGCAGGCACCGAGTCGACGGCAAACACCAGATCGACGATCTCCACCATCGCCAGTGCCAGGAATAGGGGCGTGGCATGGCGCACCGCCTTGCCCGACGATGCGTCGGGCAGCTTCACGAAGAAAGAGTTGCCGTGCAGGCCGCCCGTCACGCGCAGGTGGCGGCGCAGGAATCTGAGCACCGCGCTGTTCGCCATGTCAGGAGACTGCTCTGCTGCCAGCCACATCTTGACGCCGGTGAAGACCAGGAAGGCGCCGAACAGGTACAGCACCCAGCTGAAGTTCTGCACGAGCGCCGCCCCCACGCCGATCAGCGCGGCGCGCATCACGATCACGCCGAGAATTCCCCAGAACAGGACGCGGTGCTGGTACACGCGCGGAATGCCGAGGAAGCCGAAGATCATTGCGATGACGAAGACGTTATCCATGGACAGCGACTTCTCGATGAGAAAGCCCGTGTAGTACTCGATGCCCGACTGCGGGCCCATGTACCACCAGACCCACGCGCCGAACAGCAGCGCGATGCTGATGTAGCCGGCCGACAGCAGCAGGCTCTCGCGCACGCCGATCTCGCGCTCTTTCCTGTGCAGCACGCCCAGGTCGAGCACCAGCAGGACGATGACGACGGCCAGGAAGGACAGCCAGGCCCAGGCAGGCTGGCCCAGCCAGGGCGACTGCAGCAAGGTCAGGGTGTCGGCCATGCCCGGAACAGGGGAGATTGAGCGCACGGAAATCCTCGTCAGTACAGGGACGTGACGATGCTAGAAGCCTTGAATGATCTGAAAAACAAGATAATTCAGGAAAATAATTCCTGAAAAAAAGGAATATGTCCCAGCACTTCAACTACCGCCACCTGTACTACTTCTGGGTCGTCGCCAAGGAAGGGGGGATGTCGCGGGCCGCAGAACGGCTTGACATGGCCGTACAGACGGTGAGCGCGCAGGTCCGGGAGCTGGAGCGATCGCTGGGTGTGCAGCTTCTGCGGCCCGAAGGCCGGGGCGTCGTCCTGACCGAGGCAGGCCATCGCGCCATGCAGCAGGCCGATGTGATCTTCGAGGCAGGAGAAGCGTTACCCGATCTGCTTCGCACACGCGACGGCGCGGTTCCGGTGATGAGGATGTCCCTGGGCATCAGCGACACGTTGCCCAAGCTGGTCGTGCGCCACCTGATGCAGCCCGTGCTGGCCACGCCGGGGCTGCGGCTGCTGTGCCACGAACAGGACTTCGAAGACCTGCTGGGCAACCTCGCCGTGCACAAGCTGGATCTGGTGCTCGCCGACCGTCCGGCGCCGCCGCATGCCGGGCTGAGGGTGTTCAACCATCCGATGGGTTCGTCGGCTCTGGCCTGGTACGGCACGGCGGAGCTTGCAGTCCGCGCCAGGAAACGTTACCCCGACGGGCTGGGCGATGTGCCGGTACTGCTGCCGGCCAACAACGCGGCGGTCCGCCCGCTCATCGATCGATGGTTCATGCAGCGCGGCATCTCCCCGAAGGTTGCCGGAGAGTTCGAGGACTCAGCCTTGCTCAAGACGTTCGCGTCCGGCGGCATGGGCGTGTTTCCCGCGCCGGTGCTGGTGCAGCAGCAACTGCTGGCCCAGTACGGCGTGCGTCACATCGGCGAGATGGATGGTGTCGTGGAGCATTTCTACGGCATCAGCACCGAGCGGCGCGTGGTCCATCCGCTGGTGAAGATGATGCTCCACTGAGGCGGGCGGCACGGCACATGGATGGGCCGCGGCAGCCCACTCAGGGCGTGGGATAGGTGCCCGGCAGCAGCACGCCGGTGTCCACGTCGGCGATGCTCGTGCGGCCGCAGAAGGCCATCGTCAGGTCGAGCTCCTTGTGGATGATCTGCAGGGCGCGCGTCACGCCGGCCTCGCCCATGGCGCCCAGGCCGTAGAGCATGCTGCGGCCGATGTAGGTGCCTTTGGCGCCCAGGGCCACGGCCTTGAGCACGTCCTGGCCGCTGCGGATGCCGCCGTCCATGTGCACCTCGATCTGGTGGCCCACCGCGTCGACGATGGCCGGCAGCGCGTTGATCGACGAGGGCGCGCCGTCGAGCTGGCGTCCGCCGTGGTTGGAGACCACGATGGCGTCGGCGCCCGTCTGCACGGCCAGGCGCGCGTCTTCCACGTCCTGGATGCCCTTGAGGATCAGCTTGCCGCCCCAGCGTTCCTTGATCCAGGCCACGTCGTTCCACGACAGCGTGGGGTCGAACTGCTTGTTGGTCCACTCCGACAGCGAACCCATGTTCTCCACGCCCTTGACGTGGCCGAAGATGTTGCCGAAGTTGCGGTGCTTCGTGCCCAGCATGCCCAGGCACCACTGGGGCTTGGTGGCCAGGTCGAGCAGGTTGCGCAGCGTGGGCTTGGGCGGTGTCGAGAGGCCGTTCTTCAGGTCGTTGTGGCGCTGGCCGATGATCTGCAGGTCGAGCGTGACCACCAGCGCCGAGCAGCCGGCGGCCTTCGCGCGGTCGATCAGGCGGCCGATGAAGTCGCGGTCGCGCATCACATAGAGCTGGAACCAGAACGGATGGCCGCCCGTGCCCTCGGCCACGTCTTCGATCGAGCAGATGCTCATGGTGGAGAGGGTGAACGGAATGCCGAACTTCCTGGCCGCACGCGCGGCCAGGATTTCGCCGTCGGCATGCTGCATGCCGGTAAGCCCCGTCGGCGCGATGGCCACTGGCATCGCCACGTCGTGGCCCAGCATGGTGGTGCGCGTGCTGCGGTGCTCGATGTTCACGGCCACGCGCTGGCGCAGCAGGATTTTCTGGAAGTCGGCCTCGTTGGCCCGGTAGGTGCCCTCGGTCCACGAGCCGCTGTCGGCGTACTGGTAGAACATGCGCGGAACGCGGCGCCTGGCGATGACGCGCAGGTCTTCGATGCTGGTGATGACGGACATGGGGTGTCGGGACGGACTCTTGGGCGAAGCGGCCATCGTAGCGCCGCCCACGGGGCCGGCGCATGAGGAAATTTCCGGGGCCGGCGTGCGCGCGCGAAGCGAATTCACGCGCGGCGCCCGCCGCCTGCCGTCACTCGACGGTGATCTTCTGGTCCTTCACCACCTTGCCCCACATCGCCGATTCGCGCACCAGGTCCTGCGCCAGCTCGGCCGAGGGCAGGTAGGCCGGCACGCTGCCCTGCGCCAGCGCGGCGGCCGTGAAGTCGGGCGCGTTCATCACCTGACGCACGGCGTCGCTGAGCCTGGAGACGATGGCCGGCGGCGTGCCGGCCGGTGCGGCGATGAACAGGCGCGGCGCGGCGTCGAAGCCCGGCAGCACGTCGGCCAGCGCGGGCACCTCTTCGGCGCCGGCCAGCTTCACGGGGCTCATCACGGCGATGGCCTTGAGCCGGCCCGACTTCAGCTGCGCGATGGCGGCCGTGGCGCTGACCACGCCGATGGGCACCTGGCCGCTCATCACGTCGGGCACGATCTGCGCCGCGCCCTTGTACGGCACGTGCACCACCTGGGTCTGCGTGCGCGCCTTGAAGAGCTCGAAGCCCAGGTGCTGCACCTGGCCCACGCCCGAGGTGGCGAACGAGTACTTGCCGGGCTCGGCCTTCACACGCGAGATGAACTCGGCCGGCGTGCGCGCCGGGAAGTCGGCGCCCGTCACGATGACCAGCGGCGCGGTGACCAGGCCGGCCACCGGCGCGAACGACTTGAGCGGATCGAAGCTCATCTTCGGCTGCAGGTGCTGCGCGATCAGCGTGGAGCTGTCCCCCAGCAGCAGCGTGTAGCCATCGGGCGCGGCCTTGGCGACCAGGTCGCCCGCGATCAGGCCGGCGGCGCCGGCGCGGTTCTCCACCACCACCTGCTGGCCCAGCAGTTGCGACAGGCGCGGCTGGTAGAGGCGGGCCACGGCGTCGATGCCGCCGCCGGCCGAGTAGCCCACCAGCAGGCGGATCGGCCGGTCGGGGTAATTGGCCTGGGCCACGGCCGGGCCGGCCAGGGCGAGGGCGCCGGTGGCGGCCAGGGCCGCCGCAAGCCAGCGGCGTCGATGCGGCGCGGCGGTGGAGGGTGTCTGCTTCATCGTCATGTCTTGTCTCCTTGTGTCTGTCTGCGATCCATCTCGTGCGCGGCCCGTGCCGTCCGCCGCGGGCGCGGGTGATAGCCCCGCGCCACGTTCATCCGCCAGGGCTCAGGCCTTGCCCACGCCGCGCGAGAGCGGACGGCGCGCAGCCTCGGCCAGGCGCTCCGCGTTGGGCGCGAAGCCCAGGCCCGGCGTCTCGGGCAGCGTGAGCATGCCGGCCTGGGGCTCGGGCAGGTCGTCGAACACGTTCTTGCAGCATTCGACGGCCACCGAGTGGTATTCGACCAGCGAGCCGTTGGCCAGGCCCGCATGCAGGTGCATGTTGTGGTGCGGCCACGCGCCGCCATTGGCGAAGCGCGTGTTGAACGCGGCGGCCATGCCGGCGATGCGGTTGCACTGTGTGAAGCCGCCGGTGATGCAGGCGTTGGGCTGCACCACGTCGAGCGCGCCGGCCGTGAGGAAGTCGCGGAAGCGGCTGGCCAGGCCTTCGTTCTGTCCGCCGGCCAGCGGGATGGATGTCTTGCCGCGCAGCTTGACGAGGTTGGGGATGTCGTTGTGCGACACGGGTTCCTCGAAGAAACTGATGTCGTATTGCTCCACGCGCTGGGCCAGCCAGAGCGCGTGGAAGTAGTCGAGGCTGCAGTTGGCGTCGATGTAGATCTGCACGCCGGGGCCCACGGCCTCGCGCACGGCGCGGATGCGTTGCACGTCTTCGGCGATC
>JAGOCV010000103.1 GCA_017998575.1 Burkholderiaceae bacterium | reverse complement strand
GCCTTGGCTTCGGCGGCGGTGACACCCTCCGCGACGGTGACCAGCCGCTCTCGCGGCGTCATGATCTGGCTGACGGGTTGGTCGTAGCGCGTCTCGAAGCGCAGGTCACGACCGGTGACGAGACCGACCACCTTGCCGCCGTCCACCACCGGGAAGCCGGAGATCCCCAGCTCGTCCGACAGCTGCATGACCTGGAGCACGGTGTGCTGGGGCGTGATGACCACCGGGTCACGCAGCACGCCCGATTCGTAGCGCTTGACCTTGGCCACCTGGGCCGCCTGCTCGGCCGCGGTGAGGTTCTTGTGCACGATGCCCATGCCGCCTTCCTGCGCGATGGCGATCGCCAGGCGGGCCTCGGTCACCGTGTCCATGGCGGCCGAAACGAGCGGGAGGTTGAGCTGGATGTTGCGGGAGAAACGGGTGGCGAGGGAAGTGTCCTTGGGCAGGACCTGGGAGTACGCTGGCACCAGCAACACGTCGTCGAAGGTGAGCGCTTTTCCGAGTAGGCGCATTTGTCAAAGCTCCAAAAGAAGAATTGTATCCGTGGCGTCATCCACGACTTGGCGGGCCGGGTGCAGCGGGGCGGCAACACCTGTAGGCATCCGTGCATCGCCAGGCCCCCGGCGCGCGTGCGCAGCGCTACACTTTCGCGCATGAAGCTGGCATCGCTCCTTCTCGCAGGCGCTTTCTGCGCCCTCCCCCTGGCCGCGTCCGCCCAATGGACATGGCTCGATGCCGGAGGCCGCAAGGTCTTCAGCGACAAGGCCCCGCCGCCCGAAGTGCCCGAGCGCAACATCATCAAACGGCCCGGCGGCACGGTGGTGCGTTCCACCGCGCCCTCGGCACCGGCCGCAGCGGCTGCGCCTGCGGCCCTGTCTGCGGACGCACCGGCCGATGCGCCGCCGAACGCCGCCGCCGCGAGCCCGGGATCTGCCTCCGGTGCCGCCGCCGGCGCCCGTCCGCCGGTGGGACAAGACAAGGAATTGCTCGAGCGCACGCGCCAGGCCGAGGCCGCCGAAGCACAGCGCAAGAAAGCCGAAGCCGATCAGCTGGCCCGGGCCCGCGCAGACAACTGCAACCGCGCACGGCAAGCCAAGGCATCGCTCGACAGCGGCGTCCGCATCGCGCAGGTCAATGCCAAGGGCGAGCGCGAGATCATGGACGACGCCGCCCGCGCCGCAGAAGCGCGCCGCGTGCAACAAACCATCCAGGCTGACTGCGCGGCGCGCTGACGCCGCCAGCGTCCCGTTTCAGTAGCCCGGCTTGGCGCCGGGTCGCCGTTTCGAGAACAGCCCCGTGGCCCGCGCTCCCTGCCGGCCGAACCGCTCGCGACGTGCCACTTTCGGATCGACCAGCAGCGGCCGGTAGATCTCCACGCGGTCCAGATCGCGCAAGGCGTGGCCCGGCGCAGCCGTGCGGCCCCAGATGCCGACGGCAGACTGTTTGATGTCCAGCCCCGGATACGTGCTCAGCACACCGCTGGCATGCACGGCCTGGGCCACGGTGCTGCCCGACGGCAAGGCCAGCTCCCGCTCGAACACCTCGCGCGCGCGCGGGCTGTAGGCCACGGTCACGCGCAGCGGCGCGTCGTCAGCCATAGACCTGCTCGGCGCGCTTGACGAAGGCGTCCACCATCGAGGCCGCGATCTTGTCGAACACCGGGCCCACCAGGGCCGAAAGCGCGAAGTTGTCGAAGCCGTACTGCAACTGCAACTCCACGCGGCAGGCGCGCTCGTCCTGGCGGTTCTCGGCCACGGGTGAGAAGCGCCATTCGCCTTCCAGGCTGGAGAAGGGCCCGCTCACCAGCCGCATGCGAATGCTGTTCGGGGCGTCGTGGTCGTTGCGCGTGGTGAACGACTGGCGCAGGCCGCTGAAGGCGATGCCGACTTCGGCCTTCATGCCGGCGGCGTCGGCTTCGATCACACGGGCGCGGTCGCACCACGGGAGGAACTGGGGGTACTTCTCGACGTCGGCGACCAGGTCGAACATTTCCCGGGCGCTGTACCAGATGAGGACGGACTTGTGGACAGTTTTCATCGATTGCAGGGAGCCGCGCCATGCGTGGTGCGTAGAATCCAGCCCCCTGCCCCATTGTATTGAGGCGCTTTACCCCCACGTCAGCCCATGGCCAAATCCACCGACTCGGCAAACCGCATCGCGGAAAACAAGAAAGCCGCGTTCAACTACTTCTTCGAGGAGAGATACGAGGCGGGCATGGTGCTGCAAGGCTGGGAGGTCAAGGCCCTGCGCGAGGGCAAGGTGCAGCTCACCGACGGCTATGTCGTCGTGAAGGACGGCGAGCTGTTCATCATCGGCTGCCAGATCAATCCGCTGCGCTCGGCCTCCACCCACGTCAGCCCCGACGCCGTGCGCACCAGGAAGCTGCTGCTGCACAAGGAGCAGATCAAACGGCTGATCGGCAAGGTCGAGCAGAAGGGCTACACCCTCGTGCCGCTCAACCTGCACTGGAAGGCCGGCAAGGTGAAGTGCGAGATCGCGCTGGCCAAGGGCAAGGCCGAGCACGACAAGCGCGACACCATCAAAGACCGCGAAGGCAAGCGCGAGGTGGAGCGCGCGATGAAGAGCCGCAACCGCTGAGAATCCACCCCGGCCCGCTTTTTTTCGCTGGCCGCGGAATAAACGCCGGCCCGCCGGTGTTCATGCAGGTACCCCAACCCCGGAGATGCCTGCCATGCGTTTTCTCGCTTCCTCCCTCCTGCTCGCGTCGCTGCTCGCCGCCGGCTGCGCCTCGATGTCCTCCGCACCCGCCACCCCACGCGAGGGCGTGCTCGCCGGCCCGAACGGCATGACGCTCTACACCTTCGATCGCGATGTGGCCGGCAGCGGGAGGTCGGCCTGCAACGGTCCATGCGCCACCAACTGGCCCCCGCTGATGGCTTCGGCGGATGCGCGCGCCACCGGCGACTACAGCGTGATCACGCGCGACGACGGGGGCCGCCAGTGGGCTTACATGGGCAAGCCGCTCTACTACTGGGCCAAGGACAGCAAGCCGGGTGACCGCACGGGCGATGGCTTCAACAACGTCTGGAAGATCGCACGCCCCTGAGCCGGCCGGCCGCTATGCGGCCGACAATCGGACACCATGGAGTCTTCGCTCGTCGTCGCCCAGATGCCCGGCCTGCGCCGCTACGCGCGCGCGCTGACGGGCGATGCCTGGGCCGCCGACGATCTCGTGCAGGACACGCTGGAGCGTGCGTGCGGCAAGTGGCGGCTCTGGACGCCGGGTACCGACCTGCGGGCCTGGTTGTTCACGCTGATGCACAACCTGTATCTCAACGAGCGCCGCGGCGCGCACGCGCGCATCGTGCAGGTGCCTCTGGAGGATGTGCAGGACAGCCTCGTCGCGCCAGCGGCTGCCGTGGGCGAGATGATGGACCTGCGCCGCGCGCTGCTCTGCCTGCCGGACGAACAGCGGGCCGTGCTGCTGCTGGTGACGCTCGAAGACATGGGCTATGAAGAGACGGCCGCCGTGCTCGGCATCCCGGTCGGGACGGTGATGTCGCGCCTCTCCCGCGCGCGCGCACGCCTGCGCGAACTGATGGACGGAACGGCACGCGCGCCAGCCCCTCAAACACCCGTTGCCGCGCCCACACTGCGCCGGATGAAATAGCGCCCCGACATGACCCCGCCCCCCCTTCCCCCTCCGATTCCGGATGACGAGTTGCACGCCTGGGTCGATGGCCGTCTGGACGCCGATGCCCGCGCCGCGCTCGAGCAGCGACTGGCGCACGATGCGGATGCACAAGCCCGCGCGCAGGCGTGGCGCGTGCAGCGCGACGGCCTGCGCGAATGGGCTGGCAACGCGCCAGATGACATGCCGCTGCCCGAGGGGCTGCTCGGCGCAGCCCGCGCGCTTGAGGCCACGCGCGCCCGCGCGCAGCGCCGCCGGAGCCGCCTGGCGCTCGCGGCCGGCGTGCTCATGGCATTCGGCGCCGGCTGGCTCGGCCACGGCGCGTGGAACGTCACCGCCGCCAGGGCTACAGGTGCGGCAACGGCAGTCCGACAGTTCTCCAGCGATGCGGCGCTGGCCCATGCGGTGTACGTGCCCGAAGTGCGCCATCCGGTCGAGGTGGGCGCGGCGCAGCAGGACCATCTGGTTCAGTGGCTGTCGCGCCGCCTGGGCCGCCCGCTCAAGGTGCCGCAACTGCAGCCGGAAGGATTCGATCTGGTGGGTGGACGCCTGTTGCCTGGCGAAGGCGGCGCCCGCGCACAGTTCATGTTCCAGGACGCGTCCGGCACCCGCCTCACGCTCTACGTCGGCGTGCTGGACACCTCGGGCGGCGGCGCCGGCACGGCCTTCCGCTTCGATGACGACGATGGCGTGCCGCGCTTCTACTGGGTCGACCACGACTTCGGCTATGCGCTTTCTGGCGCGCTCCCGCGCCACCGCTTGCTGGCACTGTCGGAGTCGGTCTACACCCAGCTCTCGGCCCCTGCCGGGGCTGGCAGCAAACCGAACAGTTAGCCCGGCAGGCCGCCGGTCAGGGCCTTTCCCGCCAGGCCAGCCATTCGTTGGCCACCAGTGCCCCGATGACCAGCAGGCCGCCGCTGATCACGCTGGGCTGCGGCGCTTCGCCGGCGCCCAACCAGGCCCAGAGAATGCCGAACACCACCTCCAGCAGGGCCAGCAGCGCCACCTCGGGTGCCTTGAGCACGCGCGCGCAGCGCACGGCCAGCACGCAGGGGATGGCCAACTGCACGAGGCCGAGCAATGCCAGCAGCAGCAGGTCGTGGCGGGATGCTTCGAGAGGCCAGGCCAGGGGCAAGGTCACGACACTGGAGATCAGGGCGCCGACCAGCACCGCGGGAACCAGGTCTACGTCGTGACCGTGGGCCTGGCTGCGCTGGACCACGGTCCAGTTCACCGCCGCCGCCACGGGCACGCACAGCGCCACGAGCGTGCCAGACAGGTGGCCTTCACCCAATTGCGAGCCGTACATCCATGCGATGCCCGCACCGGCCGCGAGGATGGCCAGCCAGGTGCGGCGCGCCAGGCGCTGACCGATGAAGACACGTGCTACCAGTGCGGTGAAGAACGGGCCGACCGCCATGGTGATCAGCACGTTCGCCACCGTGGTGAGCGTGAGCGCCATCATGAACGCGGTGAACATCACGCTCCAGCAGACGCCCGAGAGCCACAGCGCCGCGCCGCCGTGGCGCAGCTTGCCCAGCACCGCGCGGCCCTGCAGCAGCGGCAGCAGGACGGCGAGCGAGAGCGCGGTGAAAGCGCTGCGCCAGAACGTGACTTCGAAGCTTCGGGCCTGTTCCAGATGGCGCGTGACCACGCCGGCGATCGACCACATCAGGGTCACCGCCACCATCAACCACACCGCGCGGGTGTGGTCGAGCTTCATGCTTCGCGCGACGCGCGCTTGCGCTCGTGTTCCTTGAGGTAGCGCTTGCGCAGGCGGATCGACTTGGGCGTGATCTCGACCAGTTCGTCGTCCTCGATGAACTCGACGCCGTATTCCAGCGTGAGATCGATCGGCGGCGTGATCTTGATCGCGTCTTCCTTGCCGGACACACGGAAGTTGGTCAGCTGCTTGGTACGGGTGGCGTTCACCACCAGGTCGTTGTCTCGGCTGTGGATGCCGACGATCATGCCTTCATACACCGGATCGTTCGCCTTCACGAACATGCGTCCGCGGTCGTCGAGCTTGCCCAGGGCATAGGTGAAGATTTCGCCGTCGTCCATCGAGATCAGCACGCCGTTCTTGCGGCTGGCGATCTCGCCGCGGTGCGGTTCGTAGCTGTCGAAGATGTTGCTGATCAGGCCCGAACCGCGCGTGAGGTTCAGGAATTCGTTGGTGAAGCCGATCAGGCCGCGCGCCGGGATGCGGTATTCCAGGCGCACGCGGCCACGGCCGTCCGACTCCATGTTGACCAGCTCGCCCTTGCGCTCGCCCAGGGCCTGCATCACGCCGCCCTGATGACCCTCTTCGATGTCGGCCGTCACCAGCTCGATCGGCTCGTTCTTCACGCCGTCGACGTCGCGGAACACCACGCGCGGCTTCGACACCGCCAGTTCGTAGCCTTCGCGGCGCATGTTCTCCAGCAGGATGGTCAGGTGCAGTTCACCGCGGCCGGCCACCTCGAAGATGCCGTCCTCGTCGGTTTCCTTCACGCGCAGCGCCACGTTGTGCTGCAGTTCCTTCTGCAGGCGATCCCAGATCTGGCGGCTGGTCACGAACTTGCCTTCACGGCCGGCCAGCGGCGAGGTGTTCACGCAGAAGTTCATCGTCAGCGTGGGCTCGTCTACGCGCAGCATGGGCAGCGGGGTCGGGTTGGCCGGGTCGGTCACGGTCACGCCGATGCCGATGTCCTCGATGCCGTTGATCAGCACGATATCGCCGGGGCCCGCCTGCGGCGTCTGCATGCGGTCCAGGCCCTGGAAGGTCAGCACCTGGTTGATGCGGCCCTTGGTGGCCTTGCCGTCCGGGCCTTCCATCACCAGCACGTCCTGGCCCGGCTTGATGGTGCCCTGGCTGATGCGGCCCACGCCGATACGGCCCACGAAGCTGGAGAAGTCCAGTGCCGAGATCTGCAGCTGCAGCGGCGCTTCGGCGTCGCCGGAATTGGCCGGCACGTGCTGCAGGATGGTGTCGAACAGGGCCGACATGTCGGGACCCCACTGCTCGCCGGGCGCGCCTTCGGTCAGCGAGGTCCAGCCGTTGATGCCCGAGGCGTACACCACGGGGAAGTCGAGCTGCTCGTCGGTGGCGCCGAGCTTGTCGAACAGGTCGAACGCGGCGTTCACCACCTTGTCGGGGTTGGCGCCGGGCTTGTCCACCTTGTTCACCACGAGGATCGGGCGCAGTCCCAGGGCCAGCGCCTTCTTGGTCACGAAGCGGGTCTGGGGCATGGGCCCTTCCTGCGCGTCGATCAGCAGCACCACGCTGTCGACCATCGAGAGGGCGCGCTCGACCTCGCCGCCGAAGTCCGCGTGGCCCGGGGTGTCGACGATGTTGATGTGCGTGCCCTTCCAGGACACGGCGCAGTTCTTGGCCAGGATGGTGATGCCGCGCTCACGCTCGATGGCGTTGTTGTCCATCACGGTATCGACCACTTTTTCGTGGTCGGCGAACGTGCCGGATTGACGCAGCAGCTGGTCCACCATGGTGGTCTTGCCGTGGTCGACGTGGGCGATGATGGCGATGTTGCGGATCTGTTTGCTCATGGTCTTGCTTCCAGGATTTGCTGTATTTCGATGGGGCTCAGCAATCGCCCCGGGATGAGTTCTCCGGCCGTCACGTGGGCGGTGCCCAGCAACTGGCCATGGGTGGGTGTGGCGCCCTGCGGCGGCGGGCCGTAGACCGCCACCTGGGCCTGATCGTTCCAGGTACCGCGGCGGCGCAGGCCCGACAGGAATCGCCCGGCATTCTCTTCATCGAGCTTGACGGCCGCGTGATCGGGCAGCAGCGCATCGACGGGTTGCAGGTGCGCCAGGCGCGCACCCTCCTCCATCGCCTCGAGCGCCTGCAGCGTCACGCAGCGCGAGAGATCGAAATGACCCGTCGCCACGCGGCGCAGCGACGTGAGATGCGCGCCGCAACCGAGCGCACGGCCGATGTCCTCGCCCAGCGTGCGGATGTAGGTGCCCTTGCTGCACCGGACCGTGATGCGCAGCGTGTCGACACCTTCGGGTTCGATCGCCAGCGAATGGATGGTCACATCGCGCGCCTCGCGCTCGACTTCCTCGCCCGCTCGTGCGTATTCGTAGAGCGCCCGGCCGTCCTTCTTGAGCGCGCTGTACATCGGCGGCACCTGGCGGATCAGGCCGGTGAAGCGCGCCTGCACGGCGGCCAGCTGGTCGGCCGTCACGGCCACGTCACGGCGCTCGAGCACTTCACCCTCGGCATCGCCTGTGGTGGTGGTCACGCCCAGGCGGGCCGTCGCGACATAGGTCTTGTCGGCTTCGAGCTGCAACTGGCTGAACTTGGTGGCCGCGCCGAAGCACAGCGGCAGCACGCCCGTGGCCAGCGGGTCGAGCGTGCCGGTGTGGCCGGCCTTCTCTGCGCGCAGCAGCCATTTGCATTTCTGCAATGCGTTGTTGCTCGACAGGCCCAGCGGCTTGTCGAGCAGCAGCACCCCGTGCACGGGGCGCCTCACGACCCGTGCTCGTGGTGCGCTCATGGCTTTACTCCCCGTCGTCCTTGGAACGGGAAGCCACGGCGCGCGCGATGAGCGCGTTCATGTCGGCCGCACGTTCGGTGGTGCGGTCGAACACGAAGTGCAGCGTGGGCACGGTGTGGATGTGCAGTCGCTTGAACAGGCCGTTGCGCAGGAAGCCGGCGGCCTGGTTGAGCGCGTCCTGCGTCTCCTGTGGATCGCCCACGAGCAGGCTGAAGAACACCTTGGCGTGGGCGTAGTCGGGCGTCACCTCGACAGCCTGCACGGTAACCATGCCCACGCGCGGGTCCTTCAACTCGCGCGCGATCAACTCCGTCAGATCGCGCTGGATCTGATCGGCCACCTTGAAGGCGCGGTTGGGTTGGGCGGACTTCTTTGCAGGCATGGAAGTTTGGGGAGGACGCAAGTCCTTGCACCAGGGATACCGCGGAACCGGCTTTGCCGGGCCGCTGGTATCCCCCCCTCGAAGGGGGTTGGCGAAGCGACACGAAGTGACGCGTAGCCTGGGGTGGTCACAAGGTTCTGGCGATCTCCTTGATCTCGAAGAACTCGAGCTGGTCGAGTTCCTTGATGTCGTTGTAGTTCTTGAGCTTGATACCGCACTCGAAGCCTTCGCGGACTTCGCGCACGTCGTCCTTCATCCGCTTGAGCGACTCGAGCTCGCCCGTGTAGATGACCACGTTGTCGCGCAGCAGGCGGAAGTGCGCGTTGCGCGTGACGAAGCCCGAGGTGACCATACAGCCGGCCACCGTGCCGATCTTGGACGCCACGAACACCGTGCGGATCTCGGCCGTGCCGATGACTTCCTCACGCTTCTCGGGCGCCAGCATGCCCGACATGGCCACCTTCAGTTCATCCACGGCGTCGTAGATGATGCTGTAGTAGCGGATGTCCACGCCGTTGCTCTCGGCCGTCTTGCGCGCGCCGGCGTCGGCACGCGTGTTGAAACCGATGATGATGGCCTTGGAAGCGATCGCCAGGTTGACGTCCGACTCGCTGATGCCACCCACGGCGGCATACACCATCTGCACCTTGACCTCGTCTGTCGAGAGCTTGAGCAGCGAGGCGGCCAGCGCTTCCTGCGAACCCTGCACGTCGGCCTTGACGATGATGGGCACCGTCTTGACCTCGCCCGCCGTCATGTCGGAGAAGATGTTCTCCAGCTTGGCGGCCTGCTGCCTGGCCAGCTTGGTGTTGCGGAACTTGCCGGCTCGGTAGGTGGCGATTTCGCGCGCACGGCGCTCGTCGGCCATCACCATGAACTCGTCGCCGGCCTGCGGGACTTCCGTCAGGCCCTGGATTTCCACCGGAATCGACGGGCCGGCGCTCTTGGTCGGGCGGCCGTTCTCGTCGAGCATGGCGCGCACGCGGCCCGAGGTCTGGCCCGCCAACACCACGTCGCCCACCTTCAGCGTGCCCGACTGGACCAGCACCGTGGCGACCGGACCACGGCCCTTGTCGAGCTGGGCTTCGATGACCAGGCCCTTGGCCATGGCTTCCACCGGCGCCTTGAGCTCCAGCACTTCGGCTTGCAGCAGCACCTGTTCGAGCAGGTCGTCGATGCCCTGGCCGGTTTTGGCCGACACGGACACGAACGGCGATTCGCCGCCGTACTCTTCAGGCACGACTTCCTCGACCACCAGCTCCTGCTTCACGCGCTCGGGGTTGGCATCGGGTTTGTCGATCTTGTTGACCGCGACCACGATGGGAACGCCCGCCGCCTTGGCGTGTTTGATGGCTTCCCGGGTCTGCGGCATGACGCCGTCGTCGGCCGCCACCACCAGGATGACGATGTCGGTGGCCTGCGCGCCACGGGCACGCATGGCGGTGAACGCCTCGTGGCCCGGGGTGTCGAGGAACGACACCATGCCGCGCGGCGTCTCGACGTGATAAGCGCCGATGTGCTGCGTGATGCCGCCGGCCTCGCCCGCCGCCACCTTGGCGCGGCGGATGTAGTCCAGCAGCGAGGTCTTGCCGTGGTCGACGTGGCCCATGACGGTGACCACGGGAGCGCGCGGCAGCGACTCGGCCTGCTGGCTCGAGGATTCCTCTTCGGTGAAGGCCTCCGGATCGTCCAGCGCGGCCGTGACGGCCTTGTGGCCCATTTCCTCGACCACGATCATGGCCGTGTCCTGGTCCAGCGGCTGGTTGATGGTGACCATCTGGCCCATCTTCATCAGCGACTTGATCACTTCCGAGGCCTTGACCGCCATCTTGTGCGCCAGTTCGGCCACCGTGATGGTTTCGGGCACGTGGACTTCCATCACACGCTGCTCGGCCGGCTGCGCGGACTGCTGCGAATGGTCGCCACGATCACGGCCGTCGCCACGGCGGCCACGCGGGCCGGAGCGCCAGTTGCCGCGGCCAACGCCACCCGAGGCATCGCCGCGGGTCTTGATTTCCTTCTTCTTGGCCTGGTCGTCGGCCCAGCTCGACGAGAGCTTGGCCGACTTGACTTCCTTGCCACCCGGCGCCGCAGGCGCGGCGGCCGTGCCAGGACGGGCACCAGCCGCGGGCGAGCCTGCCGGCTTGTGCAACGTGCCCTTCATGCCGGGCTTGACTTCGGCAGCAGCCGGCTTGGCCTCTTCGGGCTTCTTGGCCACGAGCACGCGCTTGGGCGCGTTCATCATGGCGCGGATGGCCTCGGCCTCGGCCAGCGCCTTGCGGCGGCGCTCGTCGAGGTCCTTGGCGCGTGCGGCCTCCTCGTCGGCGCGGGCCTTGGATTCGGCGGCGGCCTTGGCACGCGTTTCTTCCTTGGCGGCGGCTTCGGCGGCGGCGCGCCCCTCGGCCTCCTTGGCGACGGCGTCGGACGCAGCGTCGCTCAGCGCGGCCGGCGGCGTTTCGACCGCGGCAGCCTGGGCCGCGGCGATCCGGGCCTGCTCGGCGGCGGCACGCTCGGCCTGCTCACGGGCTTCCTGCTCTTCACGCAGGCGGCGCTTCTCGGCGAGCTCTTCCTCCTGGCGGCGGATCAGCTCGGCCTGGCGACGCGCCTCTTCCTCGCGGCGGGCGAGTTCGGCCTCGTCCACCACAGGCGCGGATGGTTCGGCCACGGCTTCGGGCTCGGGCGTGGCCTCGGCCGCCACTGCGGCGTCGTCATCACGCTTGATGAAGGTGCGCTTCTTGCGCACCTCGACCTGGATGGTGCGGGCCTTGCCCGACGCATCGGCCTGCTTGATCTCGCTGGTGGATTTCTTCACCAGGACGATCTTCTTGCGCTCGGCACCGGCGGCACCGCCATGGCTGGCCTGCAGGTAGCTCAGCAGTTTCTGCTTGTCGGTTTCGGTCAGGGCGTCGGACGCGGCCGACTTGGCCACGCCCGCAGAGCGCAGCTGGTCAAGCAGTGTGTCGGTGGATTTCTTGAGTTCGCTGGCGAACTCGGCAACGGTCGTACTGGACATGTGGTGCGTTTCCCTCCATCACATCACTCTTGACCCGCGAACCAGTGTTCGCGAGCCTTCATGATGAGGGCCTTGGCCTCGTCCGCAGACTGGCCGGTGATTTCCGTAAGTTCGTCGACGGCGAGGTCTGCCAGGTCGTCGCGCGTGTTGACGCCGGCTTCGGCCAGCTTGGCCGCCAGCTCGGGCGTCAGACCTTCGAGGTCGCGCAGGTTCTGCGAGACATCCAGCGCGGTTTCTTCGCGCGCGATCTCCATGGTGAGAAGCGCATCCTTGGCACGGGCGCGCAGTTCATTGACAGTGTCTTCGTCGAAGCTCTCGATCTCGAGCATCTCGGACAGCGGCACATAGGCCACTTCTTCGAGGCTGGTGAAGCCTTCCTCGATGAGGATGTCGGCCACTTCCTGGTCGACGTCGAGCTTTTCCATGAACAGCGCACGGATCGACTCGGTTTCGGTCGCCTGTTTCTGGGCCGACTCGGCAGCGTCCATGATGTTGATCTTCCAGCCCGTCAGGTCGGAAGCCAGGCGCACGTTCTGGCCGCCGCGTCCGATCGCGATGGCGAGGTTTTCCTCGTCCACCACCACGTCCATGGCGTGCTTTTCCTCGTCCACCACGATGG
>JAGOCV010000390.1 GCA_017998575.1 Burkholderiaceae bacterium | reverse complement strand
GCACAGGCCCATCTGGCCCACCGCCGCCGCAGCCTGCAGTTCGTGCATCACCGACGGGCGCTTGCGCCAGCCCAGGCGGGCCATGCCTTCGGCGATGGCGCCGCTGGAGACCAGCACGACCTGCTTGCCCTGCTTGTGCAGCGCGGCGATCTGGGCGGCCCAGTGCGCCACGGCGGCGCGATCCAGGCCGCGGCCTTCATTGGTGACCAGCGACGAGCCCACCTTGGCGACAAGGCGCTGGGCGTTGGTGACGACGGAAACGGCGGGTGATTCGGCAGACATGATGGCGGCGGGCTGCGGCGCGAAAAAAGGCGTAATCGAACGAGATTGCGATTATGGCTTATTCGTGGCCACGCGGCGCGGCCGGCTTCTTGTCGGCGTCGGTGCGGGTGTCGTCGAAGCGCGGGTCTTCGGCGACGTAGGTGCCGTCGGCCTGGTCCTGCGCCAGCTGTTCCTTTTCGCGTTCGGCGTCGAGGTAGTCCTGCAGCGCGTAGATCAGGTCCTGGGTGCCGTCGCCCGACAGGCCCGAGATACCGAACACCGGGCCCTTCCAGTCGTACAGCTCGATGAAGCGGCGCTTGGTGTCCTCGGGATCGGTCACCATGTCCAGCTTGTTCAGTACCAGCCAGCGCGGCTTGGCGGCCAGCTCGGGGTCGTAGCGGCGCAGTTCCTCGACGATGGCGCGGGCATCGACCACGGCTTGTTCCACGGGATCCGCGTCGGGATCGGGGGTGGACACATCCACCAGGTGCAGCAGCACGCGGGTGCGCGCCAGGTGGCGCAGGAACAGGTGGCCCAGGCCGGCGCCTTCCGAGGCGCCTTCGATCAGGCCGGGAATGTCGGCCACGACGAAGCTGCGCGACGGCGAGGTGCGCACCACGCCCAGGTTCGGGTGCAGCGTCGTGAACGGGTAGTCGGCGATCTTCGGCTTGGCGTTGGAGATGCGGGTGATCAGCGTGGACTTGCCGGCGTTGGGCAGGCCCAGCAAGCCGACGTCGGCCAGCACCTTCAGTTCCATGCGCAGGTAGCGGTGTTCGCCTTCCTTGCCGGGCGTCCACTGGCGCGGGGCGCGGTTGACGCTGGATTTGAAGTGCATGTTGCCCATGCCGCCCTGGCCGCCGGCCGCCAGCACGACCTTCTGCTCGTGGCGGTTCAGGTCGAACAGGACTTCGCCGGTGTCGGCGTCATGGATGATGGTGCCGACGGGCACGCGCAGCGTGATGTCCGGGGCGGCGGCGCCGTACTGGTCCGAGCCGCGGCCGTTTTCGCCGTTCTTGGCGCGGTGCAGGCGCGCGTAGCGGAAGTCGATCAGCGTGTTGATGTTGCGATCGGCCACCGCGAAGATGGTGCCGCCGCGTCCGCCGTCGCCGCCGTCCGGGCCGCCCTTGGGGATGAATTTTTCGCGGCGAAAGCTCGCCACGCCATTGCCGCCTTTGCCGGCGACGACTTCAATGGTGGCTTCGTCTACGAATTTCATGGTGTCTGCGCGTGTATGAGATAGAGGGCTTCGCCGCGACGCGGCGAGGGTCACCGCGCATTTGCGGTGGCCGGAAGGAAAAAAAGCCCTGCCGCGTGCGACAGGGCTTTGCCGTTCTGGCCGGCGGCGGATCGCTGAGGCGACCGCGCCGCTGGCCGGATCGTGCTGCGTCGAGGATTACTCGGCGGCGACGATCGAAACGGTTTGCTTGTTCAACGCGCCCTTGAAGCCGAATTGAACCTTGCCGTCGATCAGCGCGAACAGGGTGTGGTCCTTGCCCATGCCGACGTTCACGCCAGCGTGGAAACGGGTACCGCGCTGACGCACGATGATCGAACCAGCGGGAATCAGTTCACCGCCGAAAGCCTTGACGCCCAGACGCTTCGATTCTGAGTCGCGTCCGTTTCGCGTAGAGCCGCCGCCCTTTTTCTGTGCCATGTTTAGCTCCTGCTAATGTGGTGCCGAGTCGCGTCTTAGGCCGTGATGGCTTCGATGCGGATTTCGGTGTAGTTCTGACGGTGGCCCTGACGCTTCTGATAGTGCTTGCGACGGCGCATCTTGAAGATCTTGACCTTGTCGTGGCGGCCTTGCGCAAGAACCGTTGCCTTGATCACGGCGCCGGCGACGAGGGGCGTACCAACTTTCAGTTGGTCGCCTTCGCCCACGGACAGCACTTGATCCAGGGTGATTTCTTGCCCAATGTCAGCCGGTATCTGTTCTACCTTGAGTTTTTCGCCAATGGCAACACGGTACTGCTTGCCACCGGTTTTTACGACCGCGTACATGGGGTATTCCTTAAATAGGTAAATGGGTTCATTCGCTTGCCGGCCCTGCTGGGCTGGCAGTGCTTGCCTGGGGTTGCCAAGATTGGGGTTGCCAATATGGGGTTGCCAAGACCAAGCGCGCGTAATTCACCGACGTAATTCGGGCATCTCTGACCGAATCCGGGATATTAGCCCGCGGCTGGGGAAAAGTCAAAAAGCGCTTGCAGGCTAAGGGCTTAGGTGTGGCCGGGGCGCCGCGTCGGGGTGGCGCGCAGCCGAAAAAACGGGGGCGGGGCGGTTCGGGTTGGGGTGGCGCAGGGGGAGTCCGCGCCCCAGGCAGGGGCGTCGCTACGTCCGGCTCCGGTTCCTGGCAGCCCGTATAATCGCTGGTCGAATCCCCCGCCATCCCGGCGGCCCAGCGGTAAGAGCTGTTACATATGGCTCGTTTCACTCTTCGGATACGTCTTGAATCTCCCCGCGCTCATTGCTCCCATAGTTGACGATATGAAAGCCGTCGATGCGGTTATCCGCGAGCGGCTGAATTCCGATGTGGTGCTCATCCGCACGATCGGCGACTACATCATTGGCGCGGGCGGCAAGCGCATGCGCCCGGCGATGGTGCTGATGGTGGCGCGCGCGTTGGGGTATCAGGGGACGCACCACCAGCTGCTGGCCGCCGTGGTGGAGTTCATCCATACCGCGACGCTGCTGCATGACGACGTGGTCGACGAGTCCGACCTGCGCCGCGGGCGCGAAACCGCCAACGCGGTGTTCGGCAACGCGGCCAGCGTGCTGGTGGGCGACTATCTGTATTCGCGCTCGTTCGAGATGATGGTCGAGGCCGACTCGATGCGCATCATGAGCATCCTGTCCGAAGCCACCACGGTGATCGCCGAGGGCGAGGTGCTGCAGTTGCTGAACGTGCACGATCCGGACGTTTCGCAGGAGCGCTATCTGCAGGTCGTGCGCTACAAGACCGCCAAGCTGTTCGAG
>JAGOCV010000389.1 GCA_017998575.1 Burkholderiaceae bacterium | reverse complement strand
AGTGGCCGGCGACTTGCAGCACTGGCTGGCCGCGTGCGCCGAACCCGACGACGACCGGTTGCTGCGCGCGGCGATCGGCACCGCCACGCTGGCGCTGTCGTGGGCCGACCTGGACCGGCTGAACCACGACGAGTTGCACTGGGAGGAGCGGGTGCTGCAGTTCCGTGGTTACCGCCAGGTGTGGCGGCGCCAGGGCGTGCTGCCGATGCTGCGCCGCCTGCTGCACGACTTCGAGGTGCCGCGCGGGCTGCTGGCCCGGCACGACGAACGTGCGCTGACCGATGTGCTGCACCTGGCCGAGCTGATGCAGCAGGCCAGCGGGCAACTCGACGGCGAGCATGCGTTGATCCGCCATCTGGCCGAGCAGCGCGCCGACGAGGGTGGCGACAGCGACATCCGCAAGCTGCGGCTGGAAAGCGATGCCGACCTGGTGAAGGTGGTCACGGTGCACAAGTCCAAGGGGCTGGAGTACCCGCTGGTATTTCTGCCCTTTGCCAGCGCCTACCGCGCCGCCAAGGACACCGACCTGCCGCTGAAGTGGCACGACGACCAGGGCCGGCCGAGGGTGGACCTGAAGGTCGACGCGGCCGTTCTGGCCTGCGTGGACCGCGAGCGCTTGGGGGAGGACCTGCGCAAGCTGTACGTGGCGCTGACCCGCGCGCGTTTTGCCACCTGGGTGGGTGTGGCGCCGCTCAAGCAGTTCGAATGCGGCGCCCTGGGCTCGCTGCTGTCGGGTGGCGAGGCGATCGAGGCGGGTCAGCTCGCGGCGCACCTGCAAGCCCTGCGCGGCGACTGCCGGGCGATCGCGGTGCTGACCGCACCGACGGTCGCCCCCGACACCTGGCAGCCTGAGGCCATGTCAGCGCAGCCGCGGCCCGAGCCGCCGCTGCCGGCCGCACCGCCCGAGCCCTGGTGGATCGCCAGCTACTCCGCGCTGCTGGCCACCGGGCCTGGTCGTGGCGAGTCTGGCGGCGCCGTCGACCTGACCGCTGGCGATGACGCGGGTGCGGCAGGCGTGATGCCGGTGACCTTGCCCGGTAGCGGCGCGCGCAGTGCCGCCGAGGACATCTACGCCGAGAGCCAGGCCGATGCCCCGCAGGCCCTGGCCACGGCGCCGGTGGCCACCGCGGCGCCAGACGCTGGCGGCCACACGGTCGCAGGCGGGCTGCATCCGTTCCCGCGCGGTGCCGGGGCCGGCAGCTTTCTACACGGCCTGCTGGAATGGGCCGGCCGACAGGGCTTTGCGCGTGTGCGCGATGAACCGGGCGAAGTGGCGGACCTGATCGCGCGCCGCTGCAACCTGGGAGGATTCAGCCGCTGGACGCAGCCGCTGCGCGACTGGCTGGGCCACTGGCTGCGCACGCCCTGGCCGTTGCAGCAGCATCTGCCGGGCGCCTCACCAGTGTGCCCCACCGAGCTTGGCGCGATCCAGGTCGAGATGGAATTCTGGTTTCCGGCCGCACAGGTGAACTCCCGGGCGCTCGATGCGCTGGTGAGCCGCCACACGTTGGACAGCGCGCCGCGCGTGCCCCTGCAGCCCAACCAGCTCAACGGCATGCTCAAGGGCTTCATCGACCTGGTGTTCGAGCACGAGGGCCGCTACTTCGTGGCCGACTACAAGTCCAATTGGCTGGGGCCGAACGACGCGCACTACACGCCGCAGGCCATGCGCGATGCGGTGCTGCACCACCGTTATGAGTTGCAGTACACGCTGTACCTGTTCGCGCTGCACCGGCTGCTGCGCTCGCGGCTGCCCGACTACGACTACGACCGCCACGTCGGCGGCGCGGTGTACCTGTTCCTGCGCGGCTACGCCGCACCGGGCGGCGGTCTGCACGTCGAGCGGCCGCCCAGGGCACTGATCGAGGCCCTGGACGCCTTGTTCGACGGCGTCGCCGTTGCTTGACCGGAGCGGCCCATGAACGCACGCCCCGCATTCCTCACCGCCGCGCCGACGCTCACCGCTGAACCGCTGCCCGACCTGGCCCTCTGGGTCGCGCACGGCTGGGTGCGTGAACTCGATCGCGCCTTCGCTGCCTTCATCGCCCACCAGACGGACCCGGCCAACCCGCTGCTCGTGCTGGCCGCCGCACTGGCCAGCCACCAGCTGGGTCGCGGCCATGCCTGCCTCGACCTGGGGGCAACGTTGGCCGATGCCCGCGACGCCCTGTCACTGCCGCCGGAGCCACCAGCTGCCCCAAGCGTGGGCGTGGCCGCCATGCCCCGGTCGCCGGCTGCGCTGCTGGCCGGCGTGGACCTGGCCACCTGGCAGCAGGCCTTGCACCATCCGCGCCTGGTGGGCGACGGCAGCGGCAACACGCCGCTGGTGCTGTGCGGCGCGCGCCTGTACCTGCGCCGCTACTGGCAGTACGAGCAGACGGTGCGTGAGGCGATCAAGCAGCGCCTCGATCAGGTCATCTCGCCTGACGAGCCGGCCTTGCGCCAGGCGCTGCAGGCGCTGTTCCCGCAGGTGCCGGCGGCACAGGGCACCGACTGGCAGAAGGTGGCTTGCGCGCTGGCCGCACGGCATGGGTTTGCAGTCATCACCGGCGGCCCTGGCACTGGCAAGACGACCACTGTTGTCAAGTTGCTGGCGGTGCTGCAGCACCTGGCGATGACCGCGAGCCCCACCGCCCGCCGCTTGCGCATCCGCATGGCCGCGCCCACCGGCAAGGCCGCGGCGCGGCTGAACGAGTCGATCGCCGGCGCGGTGCAGCGGCTGCCGCTGGACGGGCTGCCGGACGCCGAGGCGCTGCGCGTGGCCATCCCCACCGAGGTGACCACCGTGCACCGGCTGCTCGGCAGCCGGCCCGACACACGGCATTTTCGCCACGACGCGCGCAACCCCTTGCCGGTGGACGTGCTGGTGATCGACGAGGCCTCGATGGTCGATCTGGAGATGATGGCGTCGGTCGTTGCGGCCTTGCCGGCGCAGGCCCGGCTGGTGCTGCTGGGCGACAAGGACCAGCTCGCGTCGGTGGAGGCCGGCGCCGTGCTGGGCGACCTGTGCTGGCGTGCCGACAGAGGCCACTACACCGCCGCCACACGGGCTTGGGTGCAGCAGGTGGCCAACGAGACGGTTGAGCAGGCCTTGAGCAACGACCAGGGCTTGCCGCTGGACCAGACCATCGTGAAGCTGCGCTTCAGCCATCGTTTTGACGCTACCAGCGGCATCGGACGGCTGGCCGATGCTGTCAATGCCGGGTCCATGTCAGGCCTGCGCACGGTGCGGGACG
>JAGOCV010000102.1 GCA_017998575.1 Burkholderiaceae bacterium | reverse complement strand
GAAGGAGCAAAGAATCAGGGCCGCGGGGGCTCGAGGGTGAGGACGCGCTCGAAAACGGTTCGGCGGACGGTGTGGAACAGCAGACACATGCGGCTCGACCAGTCGGTAGCACGCACGGCCAGCCAGGGCTCGGAACGCAGCGTGTCCGGGCTGGTGAGGTCGTAGCAGGCGTAGGAGGCCGGATGTCCGTCGATGTCCGAGAGCCGGCGCGCGCGCACCGTGCCGGGCACGGCGGCCAGGGCGGGCAGGTGTTCGGTGTTGTACCAGTCGTGCATGGACGCGGCGTGCTCGGGGTCGATGTCGAGCTCGACCGCGTAATGGTAGGGGGCGGCTTCCACCGCGGAGGCGCCGGCCTCGTCCTGCCGCGGCACGAGCCGCGTGACCTCGGCCGGTCCGGTCTGCGGCAGGGCGGCGGCATCCACCGCCGTGCGCACGGTGTCGCGCAGCGCTTCGGTGGCCGCCGCGCCGTCGCGCAGCCAGAGGTAGAGATACAGGCGCGAGCCATCGAGCGCGCGAACCACGTCGACGCGGCCGACCGTGCCGGCGTGGCTCATGGCGAGATCGTCGGCCAGTGCGCGCACGGCGTCGTGCAGCGGGGCGCCGGCGTCGGCGGCGGGCGTCCAGCGGACGAGCAGGGCGGATTGCATCGTCGGGTGTCCTTCAGTCGGCGGAGATGCCCACGTCCTTGATCAGCCGGCTCCACTTGGTGGTTTCGGTGTCCATGAAGCCCTTGAACGCGGCCGGACCCTGGTAGCTCGCCACCACGCCCTCGGGCGCGAAGCGCGCGGCCGTGGCGGGCGCGGCCATGATGTCTCCGATGGCGCGGGCCAGCGTGTCGACCACGTCGGCGGGCGTACCCGCCGGCGCCAGCACGCCCCACCAGTTGTCGGCCTCGTAGCCGGGATAGCCGGCCTCGGCCATGGTGGGCACGTCGGGCATGGTGGACTGGCGCTTGCTGCCGCTGACAGCCAGTGCCTTCAGTCGGCCGCTCTTGACGTGCGGCAGCGCCGACAGCACCGAGCCGATCGAGATGTCGGCATGGCCGGCGACGACGTCGGCCATGGCCGGGCCGGCGCCCTTGTACGGGATGTGCAGCAGCTTGATCTGCGTCTGGTCGGCGAACATCTCGCTGGCGAGGTGGAAGTAGCTGCCCGTGCCGGACGAGACGAAGGTGAGTTTGCCCGGCTGCGACTTGGCGCGCTGCACCAGATCGCCCACCTTCTGGAAGCCCAGGCCTGGCGTGGTGGCGATGACCACGGGCGCCGACATGACGCGCGCCACGGGCGTGAAGCTCTTGAGCGCGTCGTAGGGCATCCTGCGGTAGATGAAGGGGTTGGCCACGTGGGGCGTGGACACCAGCAGCAGCGTGTAGCCATCCGCCGGCGACTTGGCCACGAAGTCGGAGCCCACCACGCCGCCGGCGCCGCCGCGGTTTTCCACCACGAACGGCTGACCGAACTTCTTCTGCAGTTCGTCGCCGAGAAAACGTCCGACCGTGTCGTTGCTGCCGCCGGGGCTGAACGGGATCAGGATCTTCACGGGCTTGTGGGGGTACGCCTGCGCCAGGGCGGCAGCGCTGCCCGAGAGGGCCAGGGCGGTCATGGCCAGGCGCAGGAAGTTTCGGCGAAGCGGTGTCATGAGGTCTCCGGTCTTGTGAATCCGGCGCCGATTCTTCGCGTTTCCGGGGGGCTCGTGAATAGAATATCAATTACATCTGATATTCATATTCCGGATGGAAAGCCATGGACCTGCGACAGATCGAATCCTTCGTGCGGGTGGCCGAAACCGGCAGCTTCAGCCGCGCCTCAGCCGCGCTCGACATCCCCCAGCCCTCGCTCAGCCGCCACGTGCGCCAGCTGGAGCAGGAGATGCGCAACCACCTGTTCGTGCGCACCGGCCGTGGCGTCGAGCTGACCGAGGCCGGCCAGTGCCTGCTGTCCTACGGGCAGGCGATGCTGGAGCTGTCGCGCAAGGCGCGCGCCGAGATGGAAGCCCTGCACAGCCGGTTCACGGGCCGTGTCACGGTAGGCCTGCCGCCGCGTGTGGCCCAGGTGCTCACGCCGGTGCTGGTGCGCAGCTTCCGCAGCCGCTGGCCGCAGGCGTCGATCTCGATTTCGGAGGGACTGTCGACGTCGCTGCGGGAGGATCTGATCCTCGGCCGCATCGAAATGGCCGTGCTGTTCGATCCGCCGCCCACGCCGAAGCTGGAATGCCGCAGCCTGTTCCGCGAGGAACTGGTGCTGTGCGGCCGCCCGACGCGCCGCCATCCCTTGCCAGCGCGTCTGCTGGCCGCCGACCTCTCGCGTTATCCGGCGATGGTGCCCAGCATGCCGAACGCCATCCGGATGCTGATCGAAACCACCTGCCGCGCGCGCGGCATCGGGCTCGACGTGGTGGCGGAGGTCGATTCCGTCAAGAGCCTGCTGCAGCTGGCCATGGACGGGCAGGGCTATGCGATCGTGCCGCGCAGCGCAGCCGCAGGGCGCGATGCCGAAGGCCTCTCGGTCTCGGTCATCGAACAGCCCACCATCCACAACGACATGGTGCTGGCCTACTCGCGCCAGCGGCTGCTCTCACGCCTGGGCCAGGCCACGTTCGACCTGATCGTCGATCACGACGTCGGGCGCCTGCTTACCGGCTGATCCGGCCGCTCAGGAATCCTCGGCGGCCGGGCGGGCCGCAGCGCCCGACGACGCCACCACGCGCGCATACCGCCGGAAGCTCCAGTACGCCCAGGCCCAGTCCATCAGCACCACCAGGCGGTTGCGGAAGCCGATCAGGAAGTACACGTGGGCGAACAGCCAGAACAGCCACGCGAAGTAGCCCGAGAAGCGCAGCGGGCCCAGCGGCGTGGTGAGATCGACCACGGCCGAGTGGCGGCCGATGGTGGCGAGATTGCCGTAGTCGCGGTAGACGAAGGCCTCGCCAGCGCGGCCCTCCAGCCGGCGCAGCAGGTTGGCGGCCGCCAGGCGGCCCATCTGCTTGGCGGCGGGCGAGACGCCGGGCACGGGCGTGGGCTCGTGCCCCGCGCGGTGGCTGCGCGCGGCGGCCAGGTCGCCGATGACGCTGATGTCCGGATGGCCGGTGATGGTGAGATCGGGTTCGACCACGACGCGGCCGGCACGGTCGGTCTCGCAGCCCGTGGCGGTGGCCAGCGTGCGCCCCAGCGGCGAGGCGGCCACCCCGGCGGCCCAGACCACGCAAGCCGTGGCGATGCGCTCGTCGCCCACGTTGAGGCCCGCGGCGTCGATGGCGGTGACGCGCGCGCCGGTGCGCACCTCCACACCCAGTTTCTCCAGCTGTTCGCGCGCGCGCTGGCTCAGGGCCGGCGGCATGGCCTGCAGCACGCGGTCGCTGCCTTCGAGCAGCAGCACACGGGCGCGCGAAGGGTCGATGCGACGGAACTCGCCGGGCAGCGTGTGGCGCGCGATTTCCACCAGCGTGCCTGCCATCTCCACGCCCGTGGGGCCGCCGCCGATCACCACGAAGGTCAGCAGGGCGTCGCGGCGCGCCGGGTCGTCGGTGCGCTCGGCGGCTTCGAAGGCCATGAGCACACGCCGGCGGATCTCGAACGCGTCGTCCAGCGTCTTGAGGCCGGGTGCGGCGGCCGACCACTGGTCATTACCGAAATAGCTGTGCGTGGCGCCCGCCGCCACGATGAGGTGGTCCCAGGGCAGCGTGCCGCCATCGGCCAGCCGCACGCAGCGGGCCCCGGTGTCGATGGCCGCCACCTCGCCCAGCAGTGTGGTGACGTTGGGCTGGCGGCGGAACAGGTGGCGCGTGGGGGCCGCGATCGCCGGCGCCGAGAGGCCGGCCGTGGCCACCTGGTAGAGCAGCGGCTGGAACAGGTGGTGGTTGGTACGGTCGATCAACGTCACATCCACCTGCGCCCCGCGAAGCGCACGCGCCGCTTCCAGTCCGCCGAAGCCGCAACCGACGATGACGACACGGGGGCGAACGGGGGCGTTGGGGGCAGAAGTCATGCGGAACATTATGCGTAGACCCGCGTGGCGGCAAGGCGTACGAGCCATGTCGCCCCACCGTCGGCCATGTCCTACAGGCCCTGCAACCCGAGTCCTTCACGTCGCGGACGGGCTGGCGGTTCCAATTCGTTTCAAAGGTCGCCGACTCATCCGGCGCCTCGCTCCCAAACCCTGAACGACCGCCCCGAGGACAACCGCCATGAACACTGCCCAGCCCATGCGCCGCGCGCCCGCCGGAGCGGTCGACAGCGATTTCGAGCGCCTCTATCAGCAGGCCTATTACCGCCACTCGGGCTTCGGCCCCGATGCCGAAGCCGCACCGGCCCGTCCGCGGCTGGCCGCCGAGTTCACATTCGCTGCACTGGCCCTTGTGTTTTTCGTTGTGCCGGCCGTCACGGCCGCGCTGGTGGTCTGACAGGCCACCGCCGAAGCGGCGCCGTTGCGTGCGCCGCCATCCGGTTTCCAACAGTCCTGGAGCTCTCGCCATGACTACCCCTGACCCTTCCTCTCCCCACAATTCCCATGACGCCGGCCCGCCGCCAGGCTGGCAGGCGCCCATCCCCTGGCAGGAGCGCGTGCGCCGCAGCAGCGCGCTGATCCCGGGCCTGGCCCTGCTCCTGCTGGTGGTTGTGGGCCTGGCGGGCGCCATGGTGGCGCGCCACGTCGATGACGGCTCCGCCACAGGCCCCTTCGGCGCGCACACGCAGGCCGCGGCTCCTGCCGCGTTTCAGCCGGTGGCGCCGGGCGCCGCACCCGTGGTGGTGTCGCCGCAGGCGCGCGGCGACGCAGCGCCGGTACGCCCCCAGCGTCCGGTGCAGGCGCCCGTGGTGGCATCCAGCCGACAGGTGTGCGCCACCTGCGGTACGGTCGAATCGGTGCGTGCCTTGACCCGCAAGGGCGAAGCCAGTGGCGTGGGCGTGGTCACGGGCGGCCTCGTGGGCGGCCTGCTGGGCAGCCAGATCGGCGGCGGCAGCGGCAAGACGGTGGCCACCATCGCGGGTGTCGTCGGCGGTGGCTACGCCGGCAACGAGGTCGAGAAACACGTCAAGCGCACGACCGTCTATCAGGTGCGCGTGCGCATGGACGACGGCAGCATCCGCACGCTGGAGCAGGGCAGCGCCCCCGCGGCCGGTTCGCGTGTGGTGGTCGAAGGCAATACGCTGCGATCGGCCGCATGACGGCATCCCTGCTCGATATCCATCCGCTGCCCGCGGCAGCGCGCGAGCGCTCGCCCTTGGCGCTCGATTACGCCCGGGTGCGCGGACATTCGCTTGCGCTGGCCGCGCCGCTGTCTGCTGAAGACCAGTGCGTGCAGTCGATGCCCGATGCCAGCCCCACCAAATGGCATCTGGCGCACACCAGCTGGTTCTTCGAGGCGTTCGTGCTGCAGCCGCACGCCCCTGGATATCGGGCGTTCGACCCGCGCTTCGGCCACCTTTTCAATTCGTACTACGAAGCCCTGGGGCCACGCCACGAGCGCCCGCGCCGCGGCCTGCTCACACGCCCGTCCCACGCCGACGTGCTGGCTTATCGCCGCCATGTGGACGACGCCATGCACACGCTGATGGCGGCCGGCGCGATGGAGTCGCAGCCTGCGCTGCAGACCTTGGTGGGGCTCGGCCTGCAGCATGAGCAGCAGCACCAGGAATTGCTGCTCACCGACATCCTCCACGCCTTCTGGTGCAATCCGCTGCTGCCCGCCTACGAGGCGGTGGAGCCCCCCACGCTGAGGCTGGCCCAGCCGCGCGAGCCGATCCGCTGGCTCGCGCACGCCGGCGGCATCGAACATGTGGGCCACGACGGCGAGGGTTTTGCGTTCGACAACGAGACGCCGCGCCATGCGGTGCTGCTGCAGCCGTTCGAGATCGCGGATCGCCTGGTGACCTGCGGCGAATACGCGGCGTTCATCGCCGATGGCGGCTACCAGCGCGCCTCGCTGTGGCTGTCGGACGGCTGGGCGCTGGTGCAGCAGCAGGGCTGGCAGGCACCGGCCTACTGGCTGCATGGCGACGATCCGCGCCTGGGCCCGGGGCGTGATGCCGGCATGTGGCACGTCTTCGGGCTGGGCGGCGCCCATCCCATGGACCCGCTCACGCCCGTCACGCAACTGAGCCTGTACGAAGCCGCGGCCTATGCCGAATGGGCGGGCGCGCGCCTGCCCACCGAGTTCGAATGGGAAGCCGCCTGCCGTGCCCACGGCATGCGCCTGCGCCAGCAGACCGGCCACGCCTGGCAATGGACGCGCTCCTCGTACGACCCTTACCCCGGCTTCCGCGCGCTGCCCGGCGCGGTGGGCGAATACAACGGCAAGTTCATGGTCGGCCAGGTGGTGCTGCGCGGTGGCAGCCTGGCCACGCCCGAGGGCCACGCGCGGCCCACCTACCGCAACTTCTTTCCGCCGGCAGCCCGGTGGCAATTCAGCGGCCTCAGGCTGGCCAGGGACTCCACATCATGCTGACACGCAATCTGCTGGACGATGATCCGGCCGTCGCCGCGAGCGACGACGGACGCCACGACAGCGCGTTCTCGACGCTGTTCCTGCGCGACATGCTGGCAGCCCTGCGCGAGCCGGTGCGCAGCATCTCGCCGAAGTACTTCTACGACGCCGAGGGATCGGCGCTGTTCGACCGCATCTGCGACTTGCCCGAGTACTACCCGACGCGCACCGAGGTTTCGATCCTGCAGGCCCACGCAGACGAGTTTGCGCAACGCATGGGGCCGCAGGCGGAGTTGATCGAATTCGGTGCCGGCTCCTGCACCAAGGTGCGGCTGCTGCTGGATGCGATGGACTCGCCTGCGCGGTTCCTGCCCATCGATATTTCCGGTGCCCACCTCGAGGCGGCGGCGGCCGGGCTGCGCTCGGACTATCCGGGCCTGCAGGTGCGGCCCGTCGTCGGCGATTACACCCGCGGCCTGGCGCTGCCCGCGCCGCTGCGCGGTGGCGGCCGGCGCGTCGGTTTTTTCCCGGGCTCCACGCTGGGCAACTTCGCACCGCGCGAGGCGCTGAACTTCCTGCGCATGGCGGCCCAGTTGCTGCGCGGTGGCGCGCTGGTGCTGGGCGTGGACCGCGTGAAGGCGCCGAACGAGCTGCACGCGGCGTACAACGATGCCCAGGGCGTGACCGCCGCCTTCAACCTCAACCTGCTGGCGCGCGCCAACCGCGAGCTGGGCGCCGACTTCGACGTGGCGGACGGTTTCGACCACGCGGCCTTCTACAATGCGCCGCTGCAGCGCATCGAGATGCATCTGATGAGTCGCCGGCGGCAGACCGTGAGCGTGGGCGGAGAGCCCTTCGTGTTCGAGCACGGCCAGACGCTGCACACCGAGAATTCGCACAAGTTCACCACCGAGGGCCTCAACGCCCTGGCCCGGCAGGCCGGCTGGCGACCCGGACCGGTGTGGAGCGATCCGGCGGGCCGCTTCGGCGTTCACTGGCTCGACGCACCGCCCTGACAACACACCGAACTCGTGCATCGCCCGAGTGCATCGCGAGAGGACACCCATGAAAGCCACCTGGAACGGCCAGACCATCGCCGAAAGCGACGACACCGTGCTCGTCGAAGGCAACCACTACTTCCCCGAAAGCTCGCTCAACCGCGAGTTCGTCACCTTCAGCAACCACAGCACTACCTGCCCCTGGAAGGGCCGGGCCAGCTATTACTCGCTGCTGGTGAACGGCGAGCTCAACGCCGACGCCGCCTGGTACTACGCCGATCCCAAGCCCGAGGCCGACATGGTCAGGGGGCGCGTGGCGTTCTGGAAGGGTGTGAAGGTCGAGGCCTGAGCTCTGACGGGCCGCGGGCCAGGGCTCAGTAGCCCTTGACCTTGCGCCCCGTGATCTGCCACGCCGTGCGCTGCTGCACCAGGGCCGCGAGGTATTCGAGTTCCTCGTCGGTGTGGTTGATGGCGGGGCCGGACTCGATGAGCGGGCCGCTCGCACCCGGCGCGTTGGCATAGAAGGGCTGGTGGTAGGTGGCCTCGGACAGCGTGCGGCTGCCGCCCGCGTCCAGTTGCACCGTGCCGTAGCAGTTGCAGAAGTAGGTGCGGCCGTCCTGCCCGGGCATTACCTCGGCATAGACACCCGTGCCACGGATGCCGGCCGTGAGCGTGGGCGTGACGATGCTGCGGCTGTTGCCGCGCCCCCATACGCTGACGACCGCGCCCGTGATGAGGCGCAGCACGCTGACCGACAGCAGCCGGGCGCCGCGTTCGACCACGATGGAAGAGTTCTGGCGCACGTGGAAGGCGGAGTTGCCGATCACGAAGACGACCACCGAGCCCGGCCCGGTGCGCACGGTGTCGCCGGTCTGCACCGACGCGCCCGGCACGAGGCGTGCGTCGTTGACCAGCACATCGCCCTGGAACTGGACCACGTTGCCGCGCTGCTGCGCCGACGCCGTTGCGGCGCCGCCCAGCGCCGTCCAGGCCGCGGCAGCGCGCAGCATGTCCCGCCGCCGCCACCACAGCACCTCGTCGTCCCGGCGCCCCAGCAGGGTGTGCGTGTCGGATCCGTGGGACGGCAGGTGGCGGCGTGTGTTCATGGCGTGGGTTCGTCGGGTTTGTCGGAAAAGGCGGGCGCCTCGGTGGGCGCCGGTGCATCAGGGTTGCCGAAGCAATCCACGAAGGTGAAATAGATCGAGGTGAAGAACATGGCGGCCATCATGAGGGCCAGCGGCATCATCACCACCGGCGCCCAGGCCGGGTTGCCGATGGCCAGCGCCACCATGCTTACGAGAAAACCCGTCGCCAGGATCACTGCACCCCAGGCCAGCGCATAGACGGCGAAGGCCCAGAAATTGCGCTTCACGGCCACCACGCTGAAAAACAGGCTCTTGACCGGCTGCACGCCGTGCCAGTGCACCAGCGCCGGCGCAAACCAGAAGGCGATGGCCAGCGGCGCATGCAGCACCAGCGTGAGCAGCAGGCCGGGTGGCAGCTCGCCGGGCTGCGGCGCGGCGGCCGGCGCGGGCACCACCACGCGCACGATCAGGGTGACCAGCAACGCGGCGGCGGCGTACATGGCGCCCAGTTGCAGGATGGCGCGTAGCCGCTCGCGGCCCGCGCGCAGTGCGCTCACCAGCACGCCCGGCATCGGGAACTGCCCGCGAATGGCCTCCTGCGTGGCCACCATCAGGCCGAACGTGGCGGCCGGCGTGAGCGCCAGCGCCAGCACCGCGCCCACGAATTGCAGCATCGAGAGCAGCGCCACGGCGGTGATGTAGAGGAAGAACAGGCCCGACAACGCCAGCGGCTGTCGCCAGAAGGTGCGGATGCCAAGCTTGACCCACTGGATGCCAGTGCGTGCGGGGACCAGGTTGAGTTTCATGGATGGTGGACGGGATTCGGTCGCCGTGCCGTCGTGATGCGGCCGGTGGTGAAGCTGGAATTTAACAAGCGCGGCACCGGAAGGTACCGGGCAAAGCCCTCGGAACTGCCGGTCAGGGTGCGACGGGCCGGGCGATGCGGCCGCGCAGCACGCGCTCGAAATGCGCGGGATCGTGCGGCACCAGCATCGATGCCTCGCGCGGCAGGTGGAAGTCCCACAGGCGCGACACCCAGAAACGCAGGGCGCCGGCGCGCAGCATGGCGGGCAGCAATTGCCTCTCGGCCGCCTGGAGCGGGCGCACGGCCTGGTAGGCGTCGAGCAGGGCGGCGGCGCGCCGCGGCTCGTGCACGCCGTCGTCGAGCGTGATGCACCAGTCGTTCAGGCACACGGCCAGATCGAACAGGAAGGTGTCCACGCCCGCGAAGTAGAAGTCGAAGAAGCCGGTGAGGCGTTCGCCTTCGAACATCACGTTGTCGCGGAACAGGTCGGCATGCACCGGGCCACGCGGCAGCGCCGCGTAAGCCGGCTGTGCGGCGACGTGGTTCTGGTAGGCCAGTTCGGACAGGATCAGCGCGCGTTGCGGTTCCTGCAGATGCGGCAGCACCACCGGCACCGTCTCGTTCCACCACGGCAGGCCGCGCAGGTTGGGCTGGCTGCGCTGGTAGTCCTGCCCGGCCAGGTGCATGCGCGCGAGCATGTCGCCCACGGCGGCGCAGTGCACGGCTTCGGGGGCGAGCTGGCTGCGGCCGGCCAGGCGGTTGACCAGCGCCGCCGGCTTGCCGCACAGCGACAGCAGGATGTCGCCGGCCGAATCCGCGCGCGGGTCGGGCACCGGGATGCCGGCCAGCGCCAGGTGCTTCATCAGGTGCAGGTAGAACGGCAGCTGCTGCGCCGTGAGGCGCTCGAACAGCGTGAGCACGTACTCGTCGCCCGACTCCGTGGTGACGAAGTAGTTGGTGTTCTCGATGCCACCCTCGATGCCGCGCAATTCGCGCAGTCCGCCCAGCGACAGGCGTTGCAGCAGCGCGCGCGCCTCCTCCTGCGGGACTTCCGTGAAGACTGCCATGGGAGCGCGGCGATCAGAAGTTGCGGATGTTCCAGACCCTGGAGCCGCCGCTGGAGCCGTCGCGCTCGCCCTGCAGGTTGTTGGGGCGGGCGCGGATGCCATCGACCGGCTTGACTTCGTAGGCCGGCACGTCGGCCTTGGGCTGCACGGTAATGCTTTGCGTCTGGCCGCCAACACGAAGTTCTTCGACGCGGGAGCCGGCGTCTTCGGTCACGATGCGCTCGGCGCGCTGGTTGGCCGCGCCGCCGGGTGTCTGCTCGCGTGCCAACTCGCCCGACGGGGTGGCCGGCGCCTGGGCTGCGGCCACGCCGCATACGGCGGACAGGAGGATCGGAACGAGGCGGAGGAGGGGGCGGGTGCTGGCGCGCATGATCCGGCGATTGTAGGCGCCCGTCCCCATCGGCCCCTGTAGGCGGTTTGCCGCTTCCGCGGGGCAGAATCCCCCCATGAGCGAAAAGAAAACCCTCGTGCTGGTGGATGGCTCCAGCTACCTCTACCGCGCCTTCCACGCCATGCCCGACCTGCGCGCGGTGCCCGGCGATCCGCACAGCCCCGCCACGGGGGCCATCCGCGGCATGATCAACATGATGCAGAAGCTGCGCAAGGATGTGCGCGCCGACTACGCGGCCTGCATCTTCGACGCCTCCGGCCCCACCTTCCGCGACGACATCTACCCCGAGTACAAGGCCAACCGCTCGCCCATGCCCGACGACCTGCGTGCGCAGATCGAGCCGATCCACGAGGTGGTGCGCCTGCTGGGCTGGCCGGTTCTGGCCGTGCCGCAGGTAGAAGCCGACGACGTGATCGGCACACTGGCCCGCGCGGCGGCCGCGCAGGGCGTGGAAGTGATCATCTCCAGCGGCGACAAGGACTTGTCCCAACTCGTCGACGAGCACATCACCGTGATCGACACCATGAACGACCGCCGCCGCGACGTGGCCGGCGTGACGGCCGAGTTCGGCGTTCCCCCCGCGCTGATGATCGACTACCAGACGCTGGTGGGCGACAGCGTGGACAACGTGCCGGGCGTGCCCAAGGTGGGCCCCAAGACAGCGGCCAAGTGGCTGCTCGAATACGGCTCGCTCGACGCGCTGATGGAGCGCGCCGCCGAGATCAAGGGCGTGGCCGGCGAGAACCTGCGCAACGCGCGCGACTGGCTGCCCACGGGCCGGTCGCTGGTCACCATCAAGACCGACTGCGATCTGGCGGGCCATGTGGCGGGGCTGCCCGCGCTCGACGCGCTGGCCATCGGCGGGCAGGACAGCGATGCGTTGCGCGCCTTCAGCGAGAGGTATGGCTTCAAGGGCCTGGTCAAGACGCTGGCCGGGCAGGCCGTGCCGCCCGAGTTGATCGAGGAGCAGCGCAGCAGGAAGAAGCTGGGCCCGGGGCGCGGCGGCGATGGATCGCCGGGCCTGTTCGACGAGCCCGCCATCGCACCTGCGCGCGAGGCCACCAACCTGCGCTACGACACCGTGCTCACCTGGGAGGCGTTCGATGCGTGGCTGGCCCGACTGCAGTCAGCCGAGCTGGCCGCCATCGACACCGAGACCACGTCGCTCGACGAGATGGTTGCCGAGATCGTCGGCATCAGCTTCAGCGTGGAGCCCGGCGAGGCCGCCTACGTGCCACTGATGCACAGCTACCCTGACGCGCCCGCGCAGCTGCCGCTGGCCGAGGTGCTGGCGAAGCTCAAGCCGTGGCTGGAAGACGCCGGCCGCCACAAGCTGGGCCAGCACATCAAGTACGACCGCCATGTGTTCGCCAACCACGGCATCGACGTGCAGGGCTATGCGCACGACACCATGCTGCAGAGCTACGT
>JAGOCV010000101.1 GCA_017998575.1 Burkholderiaceae bacterium | reverse complement strand
ACATCGCGCAGCGCGCCATCGTCGTCGACGAACGCCGCCGCACCGAATTGCTGCGCCGCCTGCTCACCGAAGAGGGCTGGACCCAGGTGCTGGTGTTCGTCGCCTCGCAGCACACGGCCGACCACGTGGCCTGGAAGCTCTACAGCCGCGGCGTCATGGCGGCGCCCTTTCACGGCGGACTCAGTCAGGGCGCACGCAAGCAACGCCTGGCCGAGCTGCGCAACGAGCAATGGGACGTGCTGGTGACCACCGACCTGGCGGCGCGCGGCATCGACATCGCGAAGCTGGCCGTGGTCATCAACTACGACCTTCCGCGCTCCACGGTCGACTACGTGCACCGCATCGGCCGCACCGGCCGCGCCGGCGAAAGCGGCCTGGCCGTGAGCCTGGTGCCACCCGCGGCCGAGCCGCACTTCCGCCTGATCGAGAGGCGCCAGGGGCTGCGCGTGGCGCGCGAGGTGATCGACGGATTCGCGCCCGATCCGGCAGCCGTGCAGGCCGCCGAAGCCGCTGTCCTGGCAGCCGGCACGGGCGGCATCAAGGGCAAGCGCCCGAGCAAGAAGGACAAGGCGCGCGCTGCGGCGGCGGCTGGCGCGCCTGCCGGCGAATCGATGGGCGACGAGGCCGGCGCAGCCCGCGTGGCCGACGTCCGCCCGCGCCCACCCCGAGCCCGGTGAAACCCGCCGCGCGGCGCGCGGTCAGTCGATCCGCCTCAGGCGGCTTCGTCGCTGTCGCCGTGATCCGATGGCTCGTCGCGCTGCACACGGCTCGGGCCCTTGGGGCCGCGCCTGGCCGCCCGCGCGAGGATCTCCACGTAGAACTGCGGCTCGCCCGCCTTGGCCGCCGCATCGACGCGTTCGATCAGGCTGGCCACGTGCGCGGGTTCGGCGGTTTCCTTCGTGGAGCCGAAGCGGCAATCGAAGTCCCAGTAGTCCATGCCCTCGGGCAGCGTGCGGCGGCGCTCGCGCGCCAGGTATTTGCGGATGTCGTGCTTGGTCGCGTCGAGCAGGCGGTCGGGGTGCTTGCCTTCTACGGCGAGGGGGAAAGTCTTGCGCATGGGTGATTGTCGCCGCTCGGGCCCGGGGCCGCACGCCGGTGGCGCGCCCCGCCGCGGACCCGTGTGATCAATGCGCCCCCGCCGCCGCGTCGGCGGCGCCGGCGCCCGCCTTCACCGGCCGAGCCAGCCACACCAGCGGCACCATCAGCACGAAGATCACGGCCGACACCAGGAAGATGTCGTTGGCCGCCAGCATGAAAGCCTGCTGATCCACCAGCCGGTTGATCTGCGCCAGCGCCTGCTCCTGTATGAGGCCCGCGCTGCCCAGGCCTTGCAAGGCGCCCGTGGCGGCCGTGTTGCCAAGGTTCACCGACTCGGCCAGCTGCGAGTGGTACATGGCCGCGCGGCTTTCCCACACCGTGGTGCTGACCGAGGTGCCCAGCGCGCCGGCCGTGATGCGCACGAAGTTCGATAGGCCCGCGGCCGCCGGAATGCGCGCGGGCTCGATGCCCGAGAGCGTGAGGGTCACCAGCGGGATGAAGAAGAACGCCAGCGCCAGGCCCTGGATGATGGTGGGCACCATGAGCGTGACGAAGTCGGCCTGCGTGTTGAAGCGCGAGCGCAGCCACAGCACCAGCGCGAACACCATGAACGAGAAACTGGCGAACTTGCGTGGATCGACCTTGGTGATGTTCTTGCCGACCACCGGCGAGAACACGATGGCCAGCAGCCCCACGGGCGCCATGATCATCCCGGCCTCGGTGGCCGTGTAGCCCATGAACTGCTGCAGCCACAGCGGCAGCAGCACCAGGTTGCCGAAGAACAGCGCATAGCCCACCGACGTGGTGAGCGTGCCGGCCCAGAAGTTGCGCCGCATGAACAGGCGCAGGTCGACCACCGGATGCCGGTCGGTCAGCTCCCAGACCAGGAAGAACGCGAAGCCCACCACGGCCAGCGCGGCCAGGCCCACGATCAGAGGCGAGTGGAACCAGTCGTGCTCCTTGCCCAGGTCGAGCGTGAGCTGCAGCGCGGCGATCCACGTCACCAGCAGCACCAGGCCCACGGTGTCGATGGGCAGGCGCTGGATCTGGCTCTCGCGCTTGCGGTAGATGCCGATGGTGGCCAGCGCCGCGAAGATGCCGACGGGCACGTTGATGTAGAAGATCCACGGCCACGAAATGTTGTCGGTGATCCAGCCGCCCAGCAGCGGCCCGGTGACGGGTGCCACCAGCGTGGTCATGGCCCACATCGCCATCGCGGTGCCTGCCATCGCACGGGGATAGCTCGACAGCAGCAGCGTCTGCGACAGCGGAATCATCGGCCCGGCGACAAAACCCTGCAGCGCGCGGAAGGCGATCAGCATCGGCATGTTGGGCGCGAAGCCGCACAGCCACGACGAGATCACGAACAGGATCACGCTGGCCACGAACAGGCGCACCTGGCCAAAGCGCTGCGACAGCCAGCCCGTGAGCGGCACGGCGATGGCATTGGCCACCGCGAAGCTGGTGATGACCCAGGTGCCCTGGTTGGGGCTGACGCCCAGGTCGCCCGCGATGGCGGGCAGCGAGACGTTGGCGATGGACGTGTCGAGCACGTTCATGAACACCGCGGCCGAGAGCGCGATCGTGCCCCAGGTGCGGGCCGCGCCGGTGAGCGGCGCGGGCGGTAGATGTTGGGCCGGAGAAGTCGACATGCGATGTGGCACGCAGCGCGGGGCCGCGTGCCCCTGCGGTCAGTTCGTCGTGGCGGCCTGTGCGTGCACGGCCGGGCGCTGCGCCAGCGTGGACGTGTCGGCCTTGTGCGGCGTGGCAGCCTTCGCGGCAGCGGCCGCCTGCGGCGCGCGGCCCAGGTTGGCCGTGATGATGCGGCGCACTTCGGCGTCGGCGCCGGCGTCGGCCTGGGCGTACACCTCGGTGTGCGCGGCGGGTGCGTCGCGCGGGGCATCGGCCAGCGTCTTGCCGCTGGTGTCGCTCACATCCACTTCGACGTCCATCGACAGGCCCACGCGCAGCGGATGCGCGGCCACCTCGGCGGCATCGAGCGCGATGCGCACCGGCACGCGCTGCACCACCTTGATCCAGTTGCCGGTGGCGTTCTGCGCGGGCAACAGCGCGAAGGCCGAACCCGTGCCCACGCCGAGGCCGGCCACGCGGCCGGTGTATTCGACCTTGCGGCCATAGACGTCGGCGGTGAGCTTCGCGGGCTGACCCAGGCGGATGCTGCGCAGCTGGTTTTCCTTGAAGTTGGCATCGACCCACACCTGCGACAGCGGTACCACCGACATCAGCGGCGTGCCGGCGGCCACGCGCTGGCCCAGCTGGGCCGTGCGGCGGGCGACGTAACCATCCACCGGCGCGGGCAGTGCCGCGCGCTGCGACGCCAGCCACGCCTCGCGCACCTTGGCCGACGCGGCCAGCACGCTGGGGTGTTGCTCGACCGTCGTGCCTTCGGTCATGGCCTGGTTGCTGGCCAGTTGCTCCTGCGCGGCGCGCACGCCGGCCTGCGAGGCGGTGACGCCGGCCTCGGCCGCGGCCAGAGCGCTCTGCGCATTGGCCAGTTGCGTGCGTGCGTGGTTGAGCTCTTCGCCCGACACGGCGCCATTGCCGCCCAGCGCTTCGCGACGCGCGAGGTCGTCGCGCGCACGCGCCACTTCGCTGCGGGCGCGGGCGACATCGCTCTGCGTCTTGGTCACGTCGGCCTCGCGCAGCGACACCTGGGCCGAGAGCGATCCGTTGTTGGCGTAGAGCGTGCGCACCTGGCGCACCGTCTGCGCGAGCGCGGCCTCGGCCTGGTCGAGCGCGATGCGCGCATCGGCGGGGTCGAGCTTCACCAGCGGCTGGCCGGCTTTCACGAAGTCGGTGTCGTCGGCCAGGATGGCCATCACCGTGCCGCCGACCTGCGGCGTGATCTGGATGACGTTGCCCTGCACGTAGGCGTTGTCGGTGCCTTCGTAGTGGCTGGCCACACGCCATTCGTAGAAGCCCCAGGCGATGCCGACGACGGCGACCACGGCGGCCACGAGCGTGAGGCCCTGGCGGCGGGCGCTGGAGGAAGGGTTGGCCGATGCGGCCGGTTGCGACGTATTCATGTTGGGTGTTCTCGTCTTGTGAGAGGGTGCGGGCCGGCGCATCAGCGCGTGGCCACCGCAGCGGAAACAGTGACGGGGCCGGTCGCCACCGAGGGCGCATCGGCCTGCCAGCCGCCGCCCAGGGCACGGATCAGGCCGGCCTGGTTGTCGAGCACGCGCGCGGCCAGGTCGACCTGCGCACGCCGTTGTGCCAGCACGGCGTTCTCTGCCGTCAGCACCTGCAGGTAGTTGCCCAGCCCGCCGCGGTAGCGCTGCAGCGCGATGTCGTAGGCGGCCTCGGCGGCCTCCTGCGCGCGGCGCTGCTCGGCCTGCTGGCGTTCGATGGACTGCTGGGAGGCGATCTGGTCGGCCGCCTCGCGCACGGCATCGAGCACCGCGGCGTTGTAGCTCTCGACCGCGGCGTCGAGGTCGGCCGTCTTGCCACGCAGGTTGGCGCGCAGGCGTCCGGCGTCGAAGATCGGCAGGCGGATCGCCGGGCCGATGCCCCACTGCCGGCTGCCCGATTCGGTCAGGCGGTCGAGCCCGATGCTCGAGAGGCCGGCGAAGGCCACGAGGTTGATGTTCGGATAGAACTGGGTCTTGGCGTTGTCGACGTCGCGGCCGGCGGCCTCGACGCGCCAGCGCGCGGCCGCGATGTCGGCGCGGCGGCCCAGCAGATCGGCCGGCACCCGGGTGGCGCGTGCGACCGGGCGCAACGCAGCGAGCGACGGCGCGGCGAGAGAGTCGGCCAGCGACAGGTCGCCCGCCAGCGCAGCGAGTGCATGTCGCGCCAGTTGCGCCTGCTCGGCGAGCGCCTCGATCTGCACGCGCGCATCGGGCAGATTGGTCTCGGCCTGCTTCAGTTCGAGCCGGGTGTCGAGGCCCGCGCTCACGCGGTCGCCGACGAGCTTGAGCGTCTCTTCGCGCTGCGCCAGCGTGCGGCGCGCCACCTGCAGTTGCGCTTCGACGCGCGCGAGCTGGAACCAGCCGCGCGCCACGTTGGTGGACAGCAGCACGGCGGCCGCGTCGCGGTCGGCCAGCGCGGCACGGGCGCTGCCCAAAGCGGCATCGAGCGCGGCCTGGTGGCGACCGAAGAAGTCGATTTCCCAGCTGGCCGACAGCTGCAGCGTGCCCGACTCGCGGATGCTGCCAGCCAGCGGCGCGGGCACGGCGCCGTTCTTCGTGTACAGCTGACGCGTGGCATCGAACGAACCGCTGAGTTGGGGCAACGTGGCGGCATCGGCCACCTCGATGACGGCCTGCGCGCGCGCCAGCCGCGCCTGCGCCACGCGCAGGTTGGGGTTGCCGGCCAGCGCGCGGTCCATCAGCGTGTCGAGCTGCGCGTCGCCGAAGCCCCGCCACCAGTTCGCGCCCAGCACGGGCGCGACATCCGCGCCAGAGGCTGCGGGCGTGGCCGGCAGCGCGGGCTCGTTCAGCCGGGCCACGGGCGCGATGCCTGACATGTCGGCACAGCCGGCGAGCACGGCGACGGCGACCAGCGCCAACGAAAAAGCCGGCCACCGCAGCGGCCGGCCGGCAACCCCCTGGGGTCGCGGATCACGGTTCATTTTTCTCTCCATCGGAAGAAGTCGGGACTGCGGCGGACTGCGCGCCGGCCAGCCGCTCGGCATTGGCCAGCACGCGGCGCAGCAGGCCTTTGAGGGTCTGCCATTCCTCGGTGCTGAAGCCTTCGAGGTGGGCGTTCTGCGTTTCGCACAGCACAGGCGCGATGGCGCTGGCGGCCTCGCGCCCGGCATCGGTGAGCTCGATGTTGACCACGCGGCGGTCGGACGTGCTGCGTACCCGGCGGCACAGATCCTTGGCCTCGAGCCGGTCGAGCAGCCGCGTCATGGCGCCGGCATCGAGGTGGGTCTCGCGCGCCAGCTCGGCCACGGTCGAGCATTTGCCCGCATAGAGCTTGAAGAGCGGCACCCACTGGGCATTGGTGAGGCCGGCGGGATCGAGCGCGCGCTCCACCTGCTGCGCGGTGAGCGTGATGATGCGGCGCATCATGTACGCGGCGCTCTCTTCCGGGGCGTAGCCATTGGGCCGGTAGAACGCGGCGGCGCCGGCCGGGGTGGGCTGGGCGGATTCGTCGGACGTGCGGCGCGAAGTCATGGGGGTGAATATATTTGCCTAGGCAATTATTGTCAAGGCAGTTTCTGCATCGGCAATCTTTGACCTACACTCGCGCCATGGCTTCTGACCCCCTGCCCGCCACGGCGACCGCTGCCCCGCCCCGCGCCCTGGGCGGCCTGCTGCCCTTCCTGCGCCCCTATGTCGGCCGCATCGCGCTGGCCGGACTGTTCCTGCTGCTCGCGGCGCTGGCGACGCTGGTCTTCCCAGTGGCACTGCGCGGATTGATCGACGGTGGGCTGGCAGCGTTGTCTGGCCCACCGGGAACGGCGCCGCCCATGGGCCGGCACTTCCTGCTGCTGTTCGGCGTGGCGGTGCTGCTAGGCGTTTTCTCCGCGGTGCGCTTCTACATGGTGAGCTGGCTCGGCGAGCGCGTGACGGCCGACCTGCGCAACGCCGTGTACGACCGCGTGCTGCGGCAAAGCCCGGCGTTCTTCGAAACCACGCAGGGCGGCGAGGTGCTCTCGCGCCTGACCACGGATACGACGCTGGTGCAGACGGTGGTGGGCTCGTCGCTGTCGATGGGACTTCGCAACGCCGTGATGGGCCTGGGCGCGCTCGCCATGCTGGTGTGGACGCACCCGGGCGTGATGGCCCAGGTGCTGGGCGTGCTGGTGCTGGTGGTGGTGCCGGCCGCGTGGTTCGGCCGACGCGTGCGGCGGCTCTCGCGCGCCAGCCAGGACCGCGTGGCGGATGCCAGCGCCATCGCATCGGAAGTGCTGGCCGCCGTGCCCGTGGTGCAGAGCCACACGGCCGAGTCGCGCGAAGCGGCCCGCTTCGCCGATGCCACCCAGGCGGCCTTCGGTACCGCCATCCGTCGCACGGCGGCGCGTTCGGCGTTGATCGCCTTCATCATCATCGCCACCTCGGCCGCGCTGTTGTGGGGCCTGTACCAGGGCACGCAGGCGGTGCTGGCCGGCCGCATGGGCGCGGGCGAGCTGGGGCAGACCGTGATCTACGTGCTGATCCTGGCCAGCGCCTTCGCGGTGCTGGGCGAGGTGTGGGGCGACCTGCTGCGCGCCGCCGGCGCGACCGAACGGTTGATGGAACTGCTGCATGCACGGCCGGCCATCGAGTCACCCCGCGTGCCGCAGGCAGCGCCCGTGCCTGCCGCCGGCAGCGCCGTGGTGCTGCACAACGTCCGCTTTTCCTACCCCTCGCGCCCGCAGGTGGCCGCGCTCGACGACGTGAGCCTGTCGGTGGCACCCGGCGAGACCGTGGCGCTGGTGGGTGCCAGCGGCGCGGGCAAGACCACGGTATTCCAGCTGCTGCTGCGCTTTCACGATCCCCAGGCCGGCGAGGTGCGCATCGACGGCGTGCCCGTGCAGGCGCAAGACCTGCAGGCACTGCGCGCGCGCGTGGGCCTGGTGCCGCAGGACGCCGTGATCTTCTCCGGCAGCGCGCGCGAGAACATCCGCTATGGCCGGCCTGGCGCCACCGACGCGCAAGTGCTGGCCGCCGCGCAAGCCGCCTTCGCCGACGAATTCATCGCCGCCCTGCCCCAGGGCTACGACACCTTCCTGGGCGAGCGCGGCGTGCGCCTGTCGGGCGGCCAGCGCCAACGCATCGCGATCGCTCGCGCCATGCTCAAGGACGCGCCCCTGCTGCTGCTCGACGAGGCCACCAGCGCGCTGGATGCGCAAAGCGAACGCATGGTGCAGGCGGCACTGGAGACGGTGATGCAGGGCCGCACCACGCTCGTGATCGCGCACCGGCTGGCCACCGTCCAGCGCGCCGACCGCATCGTGGTGCTGGAGCGCGGACGCATCATCGAGGAGGGGCGCCACGCCGACCTCATGGCCGCCGATGGCGCCTACGCGAAGCTGGCCGCCCTGCAGTTCATGTCGTGAGCCGGGGCCGGGCCCGGGGGCCGTTGCCGCCTATTGCAGCGGCCCTTTGAGGATGCCCGGCAGCGGCAGCGGCACCACGTCGATGCCCTCGTCGAGCAAGGCCTCGGTTTCCTCGCGCGAGGCCTGCCCCCGGATGCCGCGCTCGACCGTCTCGCCGTAGTGGATGCGGCGGGCTTCCTCGGCAAAACGTTCACCGACGTCCTCGGTGTTCTCCATCACGTGACGCACCATCCGCATGAAGAGTTCCTGCGGCTGCGGCGGTGTTGCGGCGCTCTGCCCTGCGCCCGCCGGCGGGGCACTTGCAGGCCGCGACGCGGGCTCGGCCGCGCCCAGATTCAGGCGCGGCGCGGACAGTTTCTTGGAGATCGTGGCGTTGCCGCAGAGCGGGCAAGTGACCAGGCCGCGCGCCAGTTGCGACTGGAAGTCGTCCTCGGACGCGAACCAGCCTTCGAAGGCGTGGGCGTGTTCGCACTGAAGGTCGAGGACTTTCATGGCGCCGATTATCGGCCGGCCGTTCAGCTCAGGGCCGGCCGCCAGCCGAGAGTCCACGCGCCCGACAGGACGTTCTGCAACCAGAGCGCGCCCGCGAGCGTCTTGGCATCGGTGACGCGGCCCGTGCGGCAATCGTCGAGCAGTTCTGCGGGCGTGGCGGCATACACATCGAGAAACTCGCCCGCATCGAGTTGGCGCTCGCCCGCCACGAGGCCGCGTGCGAACCAGATCTCGATGAATTCGGTGGAATAGGAAATAACCGGATGCATCACGCCCGCACGCGCCCACTCGCGCGCGGTGTAGCCGGTTTCCTCCAGCAGCTCGCGCTCGGCGCAGCGCTGCGTGGATTCGCCCGCATCGAGCTTGCCGGCAGGAAATTCGATCATGGCCTGGCGCACCGGATAGCGGTATTGCCGCTCCAGCACCAGCCGGCCGTCGTCCAGCATGGGGATGACCATGACGGCACCCGGATGGATCACATACTCGCGCGTGGTGAGCGTGCCGTCGGGCAGGCGCACCTCGTCACGCATCACGTGCAGGAAGCGGCCACGCAGCAGCTCTTCGCTGCGCTCGGTGTGCTCGATCAGGTGGCGGTCGTCGCCTGCGGGGTCAGTCACGGTGCTTGAGCAGGTAGCGCCAGACGAAGCCCGGAAAGGCCAGCGTGACGAACAGCGCTGCCGTCACGGCGTAGAACTCCCAGGTCTGCGGGGCGATGCGGCCCAGGCGCTTCTCGAGCAGCAGGCCGATGGCGCCGACCACGAAGTACAGCACCACCAGTTCGGCCAGACGGACCGCCAGCAGCTTGCGGCCCGAGGGCAGCGCCAGCACGCCGAACAGGCGCTGGTTCAGGAACGGCAGGTTGGCCGACACCAGCGCGAGCACCAGCACGAGCCAGACGAACGCGGTCTGTGAGGACTGCATGAAGCGAAAGCCCGGGAACGCGCGGCGCGCGCGCTCAGGTGGTCAGCGTGCGCAGCACGGCGTCGGCGCACAGCGTCATCAGCCCACCGGGCAGGATGCCGAGGCCCAGCACCAGCGCGCCGTTGAGGCTCAGCACCACGCGCACGTCGGTGGGCGCGGCCACGGTGGTGGCGGTGATCGGATCATCGAAGTACATGACCTTGACCACGCGCAGGTAGTAGAACGCGCCGATCAGCGACATGACCACGGCGAACACGGCCAGGCCGATGTGCAACACGCTGCCCGACGCGATCAGCGCCTGCAGCACCGCGAACTTGGCGTAGAAGCCCACCAGGGGCGGCACGCCGGCCAGCGAGAACAGGCAGACGGCCATCACACCTGCATAGAGCGGGCTGCGCTGGTTGAGGCCGGCGAAGTCGGAGATCTCCTCGCTCTCGAAGCCCTCGCGGGCCAGCAGCAGGATGACGCCAAAGCTCGCCAGCGTGGTCAGCACATAGGTCACGATGTAGAACATCGCGGCGCTGTACGCGTTGGGCGCGTTGGCGGTGTCGCCATCGATCACGCCGGCCAGCAGGCCCAGCAGCATGAAGCCCATCTGCGCGATGGTGGAGTACGCCAGCATGCGCTTGAGGTTGGTCTGTGCGATGGCCGCGAGGTTGCCCACCAGCAGCGAGGCGACAGCCAGCACCATCAGCATCTGCTGCCAGTCGATGGCCAGCGGCAGCATGCCCTCGACCAGCAGGCGGATCGCGATGGCGAAGGCGGCCAGCTCGGGCGCCGCGCCGATCATCAGCGTGACGGCCGTGGGCGCGCCCTGATACACGTCGGGAATCCACATGTGGAACGGCGCGGCACCCAGCTTGAACGCCAGGCCCGCCACCACGAAGACCAGGCCGAACACCAGCACGTCGTGGCGCACCTCGCCGCTGGCGATGGCCTTGAACACGTCGTTGATGTCGAGCGAGCCGGTGGCGCCATACATCATCGACAGGCCGTACAGCAGGAAACCGCTGGCCATGGCGCCGAGCACGAAGTACTTCATCGCCGCTTCAGTCGCCGTGCCGTTGTCGCGGCGAAGCGCGACCAGAGCGTAGCTCGAGAGCGTGAGCAGTTCGAGGCCCAGGTAGATCACCAGGAAGTTGTGGCCACCGATCATCACGTAGATGCCCAGCAGCGAGAACATCGACAGCGAGAACAGCTCGCCGCCGCGCAGCATGCCGCGGTCGGCCGCGTAGGGCCGGCCATAGACCAGCGTGACCATCACGGCCAGCGTGGCGAAGCACTTGAGCCAGCTGCCCATGCTGTCGACCACCACCATGCCGCCGAAGGCGTACACGGTGCCGTCGACGTTCATCGCCATCTGCGCGTTGAGCGCCGCCACGGCCGCCAGCGACAGCATCGCCAGCACGTACGTGACACGGCGCAGCGGGGATTTGACGCCCAGATCCACCAGCGTGACCAGGCAGGCCATCGCCAGCAGCAGGATTTCGGGCAGGACGGCCAGCAGGCTTGTCTTGTCAACCACGGCAGTTCTCTCTACTCAGTTCAGTTTGGAGACCGCGACGTGTCTCAGGAACTCGGCCACCGACGCATCCATGACGTCGGTGAACGGCTTCGGATGGATGCCCATGTAGAGCACGGCGATCGCCAGCAGCGCCAGCACGAGGAACTCGCGGGCGTTGATGTCCTGCAGCTCGCGCACGTTGTCGTTGGTGACCGGACCCAGATAGACACGCTTGAACATCCACAGCGTGTAGGCGGCACCGAAGATCAGCGCCGTGGCCGACAGCGCACCGATCCAGAAGTTGTACTTCACGGCTCCCAGGATCACCATCCACTCGCCCACGAAGCCCGCCGTGCCCGGCAGGCCGCAGTTGGCCATGGCGAACAGCAGCGCGAACGCGGCGAATTTCGGCATCGTGTTGACCACGCCGCCGTAGTCGGCGATCTGGCGCGAGTGCACGCGGTCGTACAGCACGCCGATCGAGAGGAACATGGCGCCCGAGACGAAGCCGTGCGCGATCATCTGCACGATGCCGCCGGCCACGCCCAGGTCGTTGAACAGGAAGAAGCCCAGCGTGACGAAGCCCATGTGAGCGACCGACGAGTACGCCACCAGCTTCTTCATGTCCTGCTGCACCATGGCCACCATGCCCACGTAGATCACGGCGATGAGCGACAGCGCGATCATGAGCCAGGCCCATTCGTGCGCGGCGTCGGGTGCGATGGGCATCGAGAAGCGCAGGAAGCCGTAGGCGCCCAGCTTCAGCATGATGGCCGCCAGGACGGCCGAGCCGCCCGTGGGCGCCTCGACGTGCACGTCGGGCAGCCAGGTGTGCACCGGCCACATCGGCACCTTCACGGCGAAGGCCGCGAAGAAGGCGAAGAACAGCAGCGTCTGCGCCAGCGAAGAGAGCGGCAGCTTGTGCCAGGTGAGGATGTCGAAGCTGCCGCCCGAGACGTTGTACAGGTAGACCAGCGCCACCAGCATCAGCAGCGAGCCCAGCAGCGTGTACAGGAAGAACTTGAACGCGGCGTAGATGCGGTTGGGCCCGCCCCAGATGCCGATGATCAGGTACATCGGGATCAGCGTGGCCTCGAAGAACACATAGAACAGCACGCCGTCGAGCGCGCTGAACACGCCGATCATGAGCCCCGAGAGGATCAGGAACGCTCCCATGTACTGGTTCACGCGTTCGGTGATCACTTCCCATGCGGCGATGACCACGATGACGGTGATGAAGGCCGTCAGCAGCACGAACCACACCGAGATGCCG
>JAGOCV010000388.1 GCA_017998575.1 Burkholderiaceae bacterium | reverse complement strand
CGGACGACGATGGGGTCGATGGACAGCGAGCGCACCAGCGTCACGAAGCGCGCGATGTGGTGCGCGGTCTGCGCATCGTTGGGCCGGTATGGCGTGGCGGCTTCGCCCACGGCGCGTACCTGGCCCGTGTTGTCCACCTCCACGACGTAGGGCGTCACGATGGATTGCGCCGAGCGCCACACCAAGCCGCCGGCCATCAGCAGTGCAAGCGTCAGGCAGCCGAAGGCCATCAGGCGCCAGTTCTTCGCCTGGACGCGCGGCGAGCCGATGCGCTTGTCCCACACCTGGCCGGCAGCTTGGTACGGCGTGGCAGGCTGCGGCGTGTCGGCGTAGCGCACCTGCGGTTTCTTGAATCGCATGGTCAGTTCTCCTTATGAATCGGAATCGCGCAGGCTCGGCCCCTGGCCGGAGCCGCCGCCATCGCCACCGCGCAGCGCGTGGGCGGTGGTGGTCGCGGCGTGGGTGAGTTGCTGGCGGCGATGCAGGCGCTTGGCCCAAGCGGGCTGTTCCTGTGTCTGCGCCGTAGCGGCGCCGGATGCGGCCTCGCCTGCGGCACCCTGACCGGATGCCGCACCCGCGCCGCCATCGGCAGCAGCGCCATTCCAGCCAGCGCGGAAGGGAGCGGCCATGCGTTGCCCGGCAGCGGAAGCGCGGGATGCAGCACCTCGCCCGGCTGCCTGCGCGCCGGTCTTGGCGACGTTGCCCAGGCCCGCCATCGCGCCCTTTGCGCCGCCGCCAGCGGCGGCGGAACCGGCCTGGAACGCCGACTTCGCACTGCTGGCCGCCGACGTGGCGGCGCGCGCACCGCTACCGGCCAGCTTGGCGGCAGCCGGGGCCATGCGCGCACCAGCAGCCACGGCGCCACCCACGCCCGTCGCGGCGGCGCCGATGGCGACGGCCGTGCCGGCAGCGCCGACAGCAGCACCGGCCATTGCGCCAGCGCCGAGCTGCGGCGCACCGGAGACGAGGCCCGTGGCGATGCCAGGGCCGAAAATCCCGAGCGCCAGCAAGGTGAGCGAGGCCAGCATGATGACCAGCGCGTGGTCAATAGACGGCTCGGCGGGATGGACTTGGAACTGAGCGAACAAGCCCGAGCCGATACCGACGATCACGGCCAGCACCAGAACCTTGACGCCGGAGGCCACCACGTTGCCCAAGACCTTTTCGGCGAGGAACGCGGTCTTGTTCCAGAGCGCGAATGGCACCAGCACGAATCCGGCGAGCGTGGTCAGCTTGAACTCGATCAGCGTGATGAACAGTTGGATCGCCAGCACGAAGAAGCACAAGACCACGACCAGCCACGCGAGGAACATCACCACGATGGGGTCGAGGTTCACGAACACTTCGGGAAAGCCCGCCATCTCGCCGATCTGCTCCAGAATCGGCGCCCCGGCGTCGATGCCGGTTTTCGCCAGCCGGCCCGGCTGCAAGAAGTTCTCCATCGTGATGGCCGAGCCGGTGGCGGTGATGCCCAATCCCGCAAACGAGCGGAACACGATGCTGGCCAGCCAGTTGAAGTTATTGATGATGTAGGCGAAGGCACCGACGTAGAGCACCTTGCGCAGCAGCTTGGCGATCACGTCCTCGCCCTGGCCGGTGGCGTGGCTCATGGCCCAATACAGGCCGGCGATCGTCATGTCGATGACGATCAGCGTGGCCGTGAGGAACGCCACTTCGCCCCGCAGCAGCCCGAAACCCGAGTCGATATAAGCGGCAAAGGTGTTGAGGAACTGGTCGATGATGGTCACGTCATTCATGGCGTGTCCTCCGGTTCGGCGGGATCGGCCGGCGCCATGCCATCGGCCGGCTCCTCGAAGCTCGGCGGGATCGGCGGCAGGTCGGCCAGCGTCTGGTATTCATCCGGCCCGGCCTGGCCGGAGAAGAAACGCCGCCGGAAGGCTTCGGCGGCGGCGCGGCAAGCGTCCTCGCCCGTGGCCTGCCGGTCGGCCGCGCATTGCGCGCGCAATGCCTTCAGCCGCACGGGATCGGCGGCCAAGGCATCGGCAAGGTCGTCGGCCGGCTGCTCGCCGCAAGCGGCCAGCAGCACGACACCAAGGGCGAGGACGCATCGCATGGCGGCCTCCCGTCAGTTGCCGTAGAAGTTCACGGACTGCGGCGTGTACGGCGTGCCGTCGCCGAGGAAGCGCCGCCGCACCTCGCGGGCGCGCTCCGTGGCTGCCGCCTGCCGCGCCAGCTCCAGCGATGCCGCCCGGTCTTGCGTGATCTGGAGTCGCTGCGACTGGATCGACTGCTTGGCCTGCAAGGCCAGCAATTGATTCATGGCCTGCATCGCCTGCAACGCACCTTCGGCCGACTGGCTCTTGCCCACAAGATCGGCCAGCACGCTTTCGTCTTCGCCCAGGTTCTGCGACACCTGCGCCTGCATCTGCATGGTGGTCTGCAAGCCGTTGAGCGTGTTCCGCCAACGCTCCTGCGCGTCGCGGTACATCTGGTCGCCGCTGACGGTGGCGGCGTACTGCTCGGGATAAAGGCGCGCGAACTCCCGATCGAGATTCGTCACGTCGTAGGCCAAGCCGCGCGCCTGGGCGATCAGCCGCTCGGTCGTCGCCAGATTGGCGCGCAACTGGTTCACCACGCTGGACGGCAGGCTGGCGAGGTTGCGCGCCTGGTTCATCAGCATCTGCGCTTCGTTCTGGAGCTGCTGGATCTGGTTGTTGATCTGCTCCAGCGTGCGGATCGCGGTCAGCGTGTTCTGCACGAGGTTCGTGGGATCGACCACGACCCATTGCGCATGGGCGGTGGCGGTGCAAAGCATGGCCGCGATGGCGGCGGCAATAAGACGCTTTTTCATGGCAGGTTCTCCAGGGGTTGGTCAGCGAGGGAACCCGGCGCGAGGCCGGGGAACGAGGGCAGCAGGTCGGCCGCCCAATCGAGGCCGCGGTGGCGAAGCCAGGCACCCGCGAAACCGGGCACGCCGGCGTCCAGCAGCACGCGGTCTATGTCGCGCTGGTCTTGCGGCGTGGAAGCGCCCGCGAAGGCCAGCGCCGCCGGCCCCAGGTCGAGGTCGAACAGGCGGTTGCCGAGGCGGGATTGGTAGTAGTAGTCGCGCTTGGGCTGCGCGGTGGCGACGATTTCGATCTGCCGCCTGTTGAGGCCGAAGCCCTCGTAGATCGTGCGAATCTGCGGCTCGGTCGCCTGCGGGTTGGCGAGGAAAATGCGGCTCGCGCAGCTCTCGATGATCGCGGGCGCGATGCTCGATTCCTTGACGTCCGCGAGGCTCTGCGT
>JAGOCV010000100.1 GCA_017998575.1 Burkholderiaceae bacterium | reverse complement strand
CGACAGGTCGATGCCCTCCAGCAGCGGGCAGGCCTCGGCCTGCTCGGCGGCGATGCGCGCGCGGTCCGGGCCCTGGGCCACGGCCGTGCCCATCATGGCCTTGCCGGGCTCGCCCATCACCGTGCGCACGTCCTCGAAGTCGACGTTCACGTGGCCGGGCACGTTGATGATCTCGGCGATGCCGCCGACGGCGTTCTTGAGCACGTCGTTGGCATGCGCAAAAGCCTCGTCCTGCGTGATGTCGTCGCCCAGCACTTCGAGCAGCTTCTCGTTGAGCACGACGATCAGCGAGTCGACATTGGCCTCGAGCTCGGCCAGGCCGTTGTCGGCGTTGGTCATGCGGCGGCCGCCTTCCCAGTCGAACGGCTTGGTGACCACGCCCACCGTGAGGATGCCCATTTCCTTGGCGATGCGTGCGATCACCGGCGCGGCGCCGGTGCCCGTGCCACCGCCCATGCCGGCAGTGATGAAGAGCATGTGCGCGCCATCGATGGCCGCACGGATGTCATCGGCCGCGGCTTCGGCGGCATCGCGGCCCTTGTCGGGCTTGCTGCCGGCGCCCAGGCCGCTGGCACCGAGCTGGATGGTCTTGTGGGAGCTGCTGCGCGCCAGGGCCTGCGCGTCGGTATTGGCGCAGACGAATTCCACGCCCTGGACGTTGCGCTCGATCATGTGCGCCACGGCGTTGCCGCCGCCGCCGCCCACGCCGATCACCTTGATCTGGGTGCCCATGTTGAATTCTTCGACTTCGATCATTTCGATTGGCATGTGATTGCTCCTTGGTATCTGAAAAACTTGCAGTTGCCTGTTGGCTGAAAACTTGTGGTGGTTCTTATTCGGTTGCGCGTCTCAACGCGCGGGCGGGCGGTCCGGTGCACCGCCATCGACTTCGCCGTCTTCGCCAGCACAGCAAGGCCAGGCCGCCGCGGAACCGGCTTGGCCGGGCCGCTGGTGGCGCCCCCCGTGGGGGAAAGCGGACGCAGGACGCTTTGAAGGGCATCAGAAATTCCCGATGAACCAGTCGCGCACGCGTCCGAAGGCCGTCTTCATCGAGCCGTTCTTCGACGCCACCTTGTAGCCGCGCAGGCGCGCCAGGCGCGCTTCTTCGAGCAGGCCCATCACGGTGGCGGCGCGGGGCTGGGCCACCATGTCCGACAGCGAGCTCGCGTACTGCGGCACGCCACGGCGCACCGGCTTGAGGAAGATGTCTTCGCCCAGCTCGACCATGCCCGGCATCACGGCGCTGCCGCCCGTGAGCACGATGCCCGAGGACAGCACTTCCTCGTGGCCCGACTCGCGGATGACCTGCTGCACCAGCGAGAAGATTTCCTCGATGCGCGGCTCGATCACGCCGGCCAGCGCCTGGCGGCTGAGCATGCGCGGGCCGCGGTCGCCCAGGCCCGGCACCTCGACCTGCACCTCGGGGTCGGCCAGCAACTGCTTGGCGAAGCCGGATTCGACCTTGATGTCCTCGGCATCCTTGGTGGGGGTGCGCAACGCCATCGCGATGTCGCTGGTGATCAGGTCACCGGCGATCGGGATCACGGCCGTGTGGCGGATCGCCCCGCCCGTGAACACCGCCACGTCGGTGGTGCCGGCGCCGATGTCCACCAGCGCCACGCCCAGTTCCTTCTCGTCTTCCGTCAGCACCGACTGGCTGGAGGCCAGCGGGTTGAGCATGAGCTGCTCGACTTCGAGGCCGCAGCGGCGCACGCACTTGATGATGTTCTCGGCCGCGCTCTGCGCGCCGGTGACGATGTGCACCTTGGCCTCCAGCCGGATGCCGCTCATGCCGATGGGCTCGCGCACGTCCTGCCCGTCGATCACGAATTCCTGGGGCTCCACCAGCAGCAGGCGCTGGTCGGTGGAGATGTTGATGGCCTTGGCGGTCTCGACCACGCGGGCCACGTCGGCCGGCGTGACCTCGCGATCCTTCACCGCCACCATGCCGCTGGAGTTGATGCCGCGGATGTGGCTGCCGGTGATGCCGGTATAGACGCGGGTGATCTTGCAGTCGGCCATCAGCTCGGCCTCTTTCAGCGCCTGCTGGATGCTCTGCACGGTGGCGTCGATGTTGACCACCACGCCACGCTTGAGTCCGTTGCCCGGCGCGATGCCCAGCCCGGCGAGCTTGAGCTCGCCGCCCGGCATGACCTCGGCCACCACCACCATCACCTTGGCGGTTCCGATGTCCAGCCCCACCACCAGATCTTTGTACTCTTTTGCCATGTTCAGCCTCGTTTCCTGGGCGTCCTCTGTTATCTCTTCTGCTGTTGCTGCGGCGGCATCACCGTGGTGACGCCGCGGATGCGGACCGCATAGCCCTGCGCGTGGCGCAGGTCGGCGGATTCGAGCGTGTCGACGCGCCGGCCGTAGCGCGACGTGACCTGCGTGAGCGTTCGCACGAACTGCGTCGTGCGGGCACCCACCTCGGCCACGTCGCCACGGCCGAGTTCGATATCGGCGCCGCTGTCGAGCTCGGCACGCCAGCCGCCCCGGCTCGAGAGGTGCAGCGTCTCGATCGACAGATCGATCGACTCGAACAGCGGCTCGATCGCGCGGTACATCGCCAGCACTTCGGCCGACTGGTCGGCCGGGCCGTCCAGGCGCGGCAGGTCGTCCTGCTCCACGTCGCCGATGTTGGCCTCGAACACCTCGCCGAAGTTGTTGACCAGGCGCGATTCGCTCTCGGGGCCCCAGTAGGCGACGGCGTGATGTTCCTGCAGCGTCACCGACAGCCGGTTGGGGAACTCGCGGCGCACCACGGCGCGGCGCACCCAGGGCACCGTCTCGAACGCCGATCGCGCCGACGCCAGATCCACCGTGAAGAAGTTGCCCGACAGCCGGGGCGCCACATTGGCGCGCAGCGTGACGGCGCTGTTGCGCGCCGTGTCGCCATGCACCGTGATGCCGCCGAGCGCGAATGCCGGATGGCGCAGCGCCCACCAGGCCACCGCCGCCAGACCCGCGAACGCGCACGCGACGAACACCGCCGTGGCGGTGGCGTTCATCAGCCTCACGTCGAAGGGGACCGGCAGCGGTTCGCTCATGGGCGGGCGTCTCCGGCGGGTTGCGGCGCGGGCAGGTTGTCCAGCGTGGCCGAGGCCAGCAGTTGCACGCACAGGTCTTCGTAGCTGATGCCGGCGGCGCGCGCCGACATCGGCACCAGCGAATGGCCGGTCATGCCGGGCGAGGTGTTGATCTCCAGCAGCGACGGCTGGCGCGTGGCGGCGTCGATCATCACGTCGATGCGGCCCCAGCCGCGGCATCCCAGCACACGGTAGGCCCGCAGCACCAGCTGCTGGATCACCTCTTCCTCGCCGGCGGGCAGGCCGCAGGGCACGACGTATTTGGTGTCGTCGGTGAAGTACTTGTTCTGGTAGTCGTAGTTGCCTTGCGGAGCCACGATGCGGATCACCGGCAGCGCACGGGCCGCATCGCCCGTGCCGATCACCGGGCAGGTGACCTCGTCGCCCGAGACGAACTGCTCGCACAGCACGTCGGCATCCAGTCGGGCGGCGGCGTCCACGGCCGCCTCCATGTCCGACGCGCGCTCGACCTTGGCGACGCCGATCGACGAACCTTCGCGCGCGGGCTTGACGATCACCGGCAGGCCCAGCTCGTCGGGGATCGCCAGCACCTGCTGACGGTCGAACGCGCCGCGCCGCAGCAGCCTGTATTTCGGCGTGGGCAGGCCGTCGGCCAGCCACACGCGCTTGGTGGTCACCTTGTCGATGGAAATGCTCGATGCCATCACGCCCGAGCCGGTATAGGGAATGCCCAGCAATTCGAGTGCGCCCTGCACCGTGCCGTCCTCGCCGAAGCGGCCGTGCAACGCGATGAAGCAGCGTTCGAAGCCCTTGGCCTTCAACTCGGAGAGATCCCGCTCGGCCGGGTCGAACGCATGGGCGTCCACTCCTTTGGACTGCAGCGCCTTGAGCACGCCCGTGCCCGACATGAGCGAGACCTCGCGCTCGGCCGAGCGCCCGCCCATGAGCACCGCCACTTTCCCGAAACTGTGGACCCCCACGCTCGTCACTGCGTGTACTTCGCTGCCCCCCGGGGGGGCGCTCGCGCCTTGGGACGGCCCGGCGGCGCTCGGTGCTGCCGTCACCATCATGATCTGCTCCCGGATAGTTCCACGATCTTGGCCGGCACGCCCCCGATGGAGCCCGCGCCCATGCACATCACCACGTCGCCATCGCGCGCGTTGTCGATCACCGCCCGCGGCATGGCGGCGATGTCGTCGACGAACACCGGCTCCACCTTGCCCGCCACGCGCAGTGCACGCGTGAGCGATCGGCCGTCGGCGGCCACGATGGGCGCCTCGCCCGCCGCGTAGACCTCGGCCAGCAGCACGGCATCGGCGCCGGCGCCGATCACCTTGACGAAATCCTCGAAGCAGTCGCGCGTGCGGGTGTAGCGGTGCGGCTGGAAGGCCAGCACGATGCGCCGCCCCGGGAACGCGCCGCGCGCGGCCGCCAGCGTGGCGGCCATCTCCACCGGATGGTGGCCGTAGTCGTCGATGACGGTGACCACGCCGCCCGAGGGCAGGTGCACGTCGCCGTAGCGCTGGAAGCGCCGGCCCACGCCATGGAACTCGGCCAGCGCCTTCTGCACGGCCGCGTCGGGCACCGACAGCTCGACGGCGATGGCGATGGCAGCCAGCGCGTTGCGCACGTTGTGCTCGCCCGCGAGGTTGAGCACGATGGGCAGGTCGGGCAGCGTGACGCCGTTGCGGCGCTGCACGGTGAAATGCATCTGCCCGCCCATGGCGCGCACATCGACGGCGCGCACCTGGGCGTCTTCGCCGAAGCCGTAGCTGGTCACCGGACACGATACCTGCGGCACGATCTGCGCCACGGCCGGGTCGTCGGTGCACAGCACGGCCGTGCCGTAGAACGGCATGCGGTGCAGGAAGTCGACGAACGCGCCCTGGAGCCGGCCGAAGTCGTGGCCGTAGGTTTCCATGTGGTCGGCGTCGATGTTGGTCACCACGGCCATCACAGGCAGCAGGTTGAGGAACGACGCGTCGGACTCGTCGGCTTCGACGACGATGTATTCACCCGAACCCAGCTTGGCGTTGGCGCCCGCGCTGTTGAGGCGCCCACCGATCACGAAGGTGGGGTCGAGTCCGGCTTCGGCCAGCACGCTGGCGACCAGGCTGGTGGTGGTCGTCTTGCCGTGGGTGCCGGCGATGGCGATGCCGCGGCGCAGGCGCATCAGCTCGGCCAGCATGAGCGCACGTGGCACCACGGGGATCTTCTTCTCGCGCGCGGCGATGACCTCGGGGTTGTGCGCCTGCACGGCGGTGGAGGTGACGACTGCGTCGGCGCCCGCGACGTTGCTGGCCGCGTGGCCCACCTGCGTGGCGATGCCCAGCGAGGCCAGGCGACGCAGCGTGGCGCTGTCGGCCAGGTCGGAGCCCGAAACCACGTAGCCCAGGTTGTGCAGCACCTCGGCGATGCCGCTCATGCCCGAGCCGCCCAGGCCCACGAAATGAATGTGACGGATGGCGTGTTTCATGCCGTGATCTCTTCGCAGGCCAGCACGATCTCGCGCGTGGCACTGGTCTTCTCGCGCTTCTTCGCCGCCTCGGCACGCGCGAGCAGCTGCGCGCGCGTGAGGCCGATCAGCATCTGCGCCAGGCGGTCGGGGTTGAGCTCGTCCTGCGCCACCAGCCAGGCCGCATCGGCGTCGGCGAGGAAGCGTGCATTGACGGTCTGGTGGTCGTCCACCGCCGCCGGGAAGGGCACGAACAGCGCGGCCGCGCCCACAGCGGCGATTTCGGTGACGGTGCTGGCGCCGGCGCGGCAGATCACCAGATCGGCCTCGGCGAAGGCATCGGCCGTGTCGTCGATGAACGGCACCAGCGTGGCCTCGACGCCGGCTTTGGCGTAGTTGGCGCGCAGCTCGTCGATCTGCTTCGCGCCGCTCTGGTGCAGCACCTCGGGGCGCTGGCCCTGCGGCAGCCGCGCAATGGCCTGCGGCACGATTTCGTTGAGCGCGCGTGCGCCCAGGCTGCCGCCCACGACCACGATGCGCAGCGGGCCGCCGCGGCCGGCGAAACGCTCGGCCGGAGCCGCCTGGCGCAGGAAGGGCTCGCGCAGCGGATTGCCCACCCACTGGACGTGGCGCGATCCCTTGAGCACGTCGGGAAACGCGGTGAACACGCGGTCGGCCACGCTGGCCAGCACCTTGTTGGCCATGCCGGCGACGGAGTTCTGCTCGTGCAGCACCAGCGGCCGGCCAGCAAGCACGCCCATCATCCCGCCGGGGAAGGTGATGTAGCCGCCCAGGCCGATCACCACGTCGGGTTTGACGCGGCGCATCACCTGGATGCTCTGCACGAAGGCGATCAGCAGGCGCAGCGGCAGCAGGGCCAGCGTGATGAAGCCCTTGCCACGCACGCCACCGAAGTCCACCGGCTCGAATGCGAAACCGCGCGGCGGCACCAGCTGGCTTTCCATGCTCGGCTCGCCCGCGCTGTTCTTCGGCGCGCCCAGCCAGTGCACGCGCCAGCCGCGCTCGCGCAGCATCTCGGCCACAGCCAGACCCGGGAAGATGTGGCCACCGGTGCCGCCGGCCATGACGAGTGCGGTCTTTTCTTTCGTCATACGCGGCCTCCGCGCATGAGGACGCGGTTTTCGTAGTCCACGCGCAGCACCACGGCCAGCGCGACGAGGTTCATCAGGATGGCCGAGCCGCCGTAGCTCATGAGCGGCAGCGTGAGGCCCTTGGTGGGCAGTGCGCCCAGATTCACGCCCATGTTGATGAAGGCCTGGAAGCCGATCCACATGCCCACCCCTTGCGCGACCAGGCCCGGGAACACGCGGTCGAGCGCGATGGACTGGCGGCCGATGTGCATGATGCGGCGCACCAGCCACAGGAACAGGCCGATCACCGACAGCACGCCGATGAGGCCGAACTCTTCGCCGATCACGGCCAGCAGGAAGTCGGTGTGCGCCTCGGGCAGCCAGTGCAGCTTCTCGACGCTGCCGCCCAGGCCGACGCCGAACACTTCGCCGCGGCCGATGGCGATGAGCGAGTGCGACAGCTGGTAGCCCTTGCCCAGCGCATGGGCCTCGCTGAACGGATCGAGGTAGGCGAAGATGCGCTCGCGCCGCCAGTCGGACAGCGCGATCATCAGCACGAAGGCCACCACCATCACGGCGGCGATCAGGAAGAACATGCGCGCGTTCACGCCGCCCAGGAACAGGATGCCCATGGCGATGATGGCGATCACCATGAAGGCGCCCATGTCGGGCTCGGCCAGCAGCAGCATGCCGAGCACGGCCACGGCGATGGCCATGGGCATGACGGCGCGGAAGAACTTCTCTTTCACGTCCATCTTGCGCACCATGTAATCGGCGGCATAGAGCACGACCGCGAACTTGGCGAGCTCCGACGGCTGGAAGGTCATGAAGCCCAGCGAGATCCAGCGGCGCGCGCCGTTCACGCCACGGCCGATGCCGGGAATGAGCACGGCCACCAGCAGCACCAGCGCGGCCACCAGCAGCCATGGCGCCCATTTCTCCCAGCGCGCCAGCGGCACCTGGAAGGCGAGCAGCGCCAGCACGAAGCCCACGAACAGCGCGAACAGGTGACGCACCAGGAAGTGCGTGTGCGCGTAGCGCGCGAATCGCGGGTTGTCGGGCATGGCGATCGAGGCCGAATACACCATCACGAGGCCAAAGGCCAGCAGCGCCACGGTGACCCACAGCAGCGGCTGATCGAAGCCCATGACGCGCGCCGGCGCGTTGCGGGTGCGCGCGTACTCTGCGCTGCCCACACGCACCGGCAGCGGATCGCCGCCCGTGGGCGAGCCGGCCACCAGGCGCAGCCAGAAGCCCGAGAAGCGTTGCGCCAGCGTGCTCACATCACCTCCCCGGCGTCCTGGCGCATCGACGCCACCACGTCCTGGAACACCTGGCCGCGATGGCCGTAGTTGTCGAACATGTCGAAGCTGGCGCAGGCCGGCGACAGCAGCACGGCATCGCCCGCATGCGCGCGCTCGGTGGCGCGCGCCACGGCATCGGCCATGTCGGTGGCGTCCACCAGTGCGACGCCCGTGCCTTCGAGCGCGGCGCGGATCAGCGGCGCGTCGCGGCCGATCAGCACGGCCGCGCGTGCGAAGCGCGCCAGCGGTGCGGCCAGCGGCGAGAAGTCCTGCCCCTTGCCCTCGCCGCCCAGGATGACGACCACGTGGCGCTCGGCGCCCAGGCCCTGCAGCGCGGCCACGGTGGCGCCCACGTTGGTGCCCTTGCTGTCGTCGAAGTACTCCACGTCGCCCACGATGCCCACGGGCTCGACGCGGTGCGGCTCGCCCCGGTACTCGCGCAGGCCGTAGAGCATGGGCGCGAGCGGGCAGCCGGCGCTGGTGGCCAGCGCCAGCGCGGCCAGCGCGTTGGCGGCGTTGTGGCGACCGCGGATGCGCAGCGCGTCGGCCGGCATCAGACGCTGGATGTGGATCTCTTCCTCTTCATCCTTGCGACGCTTGCGCGTTTCGTCGGCTTCCATCGCGCGCACCAGCCAGACCATGCCAGCCATGTCCTCGATGCCCCAGTCGCCCGGGCGCACGGGCATGCCGGTGCCGAAGGTCGCCACGGGCCGGATCACAGGCTTCTGGCCGCGCGGCACCTTCACCACCGGCGGCTGCATGGCCGCTACCTGCGGATCGTCGCGGTTGAGCAGCATGCCGCCGCGCTCGCCGAAGACGCGCTGCTTGGCGGCTGCGTAGGCGGCCATGTCGCCGTGCCAGTCCAGATGGTCCTGCGTGATGTTGAGCACGGTGCCGACCGTCGGCTCGAAGCCCTGCACGCCTTCGAGCTGGAAACTGGAGAGTTCGAGCACCCAGATTTCGGGCAACAGGTCGTTGGCGGTGGGGCGGCGCTCGGGTTCTTCTTCGTCGACCACCGGCTCATCGCCGGCCAGCGCGGCGTCCACGGCCGGTGCGGCCGCCTCGGCATCGGCGGCGGACTCGTCGCCTTCGGGCGCGGCCGTGTCCGCTTCGTCGGCGGCCTCGGCCTCGGACCCGGACGCCACGGCGGTGTCCCCGGTCTCCTCGACCGCTTCGGGCAGCTCGGGTTCGGGCGCGAGTTCGCTGGCGCGCGGCAGGTCGGCCGGCAGCGTGTCGAGTTGCGCGGCCAGCGTGTCGAGCATGGACGGACCGATGTTGCCGGCCACGGCCACGCGGCGGCCGGCGCGCTCTACCAGCTGGCCCGTGAGCGATGTGACCGTGGTCTTGCCGTTGGTGCCGGTGATGGCGATCACGCGCGGTGTGTAGGCGAAGTCTTCGCGCAGGTCGGCCAGCGCGCGTGCGAACAGATCCAGCTCGCCCCCCGTCCACAGACCCAGCGCGCGGGCCGCATCGACGACCGGGGCCACCTGCCCGGGCGACAGGCCGGGGCTGCGGAAGACGGCGCGGATGTCGGAGCCTTCAACCAGCGACGCGTCGAACGCGCCCGCGACGAAGCGTGCCTGCGGCAGATCGGCCTGCAGTGCGGCCAGGCCGGGCGGCGTGGCGCGCGTGTCGGCCACGGTGACGAGCGCACCGCAGCGCGCGCACCAGCGCGCCATGGCCAGGCCGGAGATGCCCAGGCCGAGGACGAGAACGTGTTGGTCCTTCAGCAGGTTCATCGCAGCTTCAGCGTGGAGAGGGCCACGAGGCACAGCAGCATCGTGATGATCCAGAAGCGGATCACCACCTGCGTTTCCTTCCAGCCCGACTTCTCGAAGTGGTGGTGCAGCGGCGCCATCTTGAGCAGGCGCCGGCCCTCGCCGTAGCGGCGCTTGGTGTACTTGAACCAGACCACCTGCAGCATCACCGACACGGCCTCGGCCACGAAGATGCCGCCCATGATGGCCAGCACGATTTCCTGCCGCACGATGACCGCGATGGTGCCCAGCGCGGCGCCGAGCGCGAGGGCGCCCACATCGCCCATGAATACCTGCGCCGGGTGCGCGTTGAACCAGAGGAATGCCAGGCCCGCGCCGGCCATGGCGGCGCAGAAGATCAGCAGCTCGCCCGCGCCCGGGATGAAGGGGAACAGCAGGTACCTGGAGTACACCGCGCTGCCGGTGACATAGGCGAACACGCCCAGCGCCGAGCCCACCATCACCACCGGCATGATGGCCAGGCCGTCGAGGCCGTCGGTGAGGTTGACGGCATTGCTGGAGCCGACGATGACGAGATAGGTGAGGATCACGAAGCCCAGCAGGCCCAGCGGATAGCTCACTTCCTTGAAGAACGGCACCATGAGCGTGGTGCGGGTATCCACGCTCAGATCGAACCCGGAACGCACCCAGGCCATGAAGAGCTCGAGCACGCGCCAGTTGGAACTCTCGGAAATGCTGAAGGCCAGATAGAGCGCCGCGACGAGACCGATCACCGACTGCCAGAAGTACTTCTCGCGCGAGCGCATGCCCTCCGGATCCTTGCGCACGACCTTACGCCAGTCATCCACCCAGCCGATCGCGCCGAAGCCCAGCGTCACCAGCAGCACGATCCAGACGAAACGGTTGGAGAGATCGAACCACAGCAGCGTCGACAGGCCGATGGCCAGCAGCACCAGCACGCCACCCATGGTGGGCGTGCCGCTCTTGACCAGGTGGGTTTCCATGCCGTAGCCGCGCACGGGCTGGCCGATCTTGAGCGCCGTCAGGCGGCGGATCACGTAAGGCCCGGCCAGCAGGCCGATCAGCAACGCCGTCATCGCCGCCATCACCGCGCGGAAGGTGAGGTACTGGAAGACGCGGAAGAACCCGAACTCGGGCGAAAGCGTCTGCAGCCACTGGGCCAGGCTAAGCAGCATGGAAGGCCTCCTGCAGAGCCGCCTCGAAGAAGGCCTGCGCCTCCTCGGGGGGCAGCGAGCGAATGCGAGTGTGGGGGCTCATGTGCCCTCCTTTTTGTTCTGGGAATCGGTGGCGGCGTCGATCGCCTGCACCACGCGTTCCATCTTCATGAAGCGCGAGCCCTTGACGAGCACGCTGCCCTGCGCACCCAATGCCTGCACGACGGCGCTGCACAGCGCCTGGGCATCGGCGCCGAAGTCGCGCGCCGCGGCGCCGAAGGCGCTGGCACTGCCGGAAGCAGCCTCGCCCAGCGTGAACAGGCCGTCGATACCGCGCTCGCGCGCATAGGCGCCGACTTCGGCATGGAAGCGGGGGCCATCCAGGCCCACCTCGCCCATGTCGCCCAGCACCAGCAGGCGCGGCGCGGGCAACTCGGCCAGCACGTCGATGGCGGCGCGCACCGAGTCGGGATTGGCGTTGTAGGTGTCGTCGACCACGGTGACCGCATGGCCGCCGGCCTGCACGGCGAAAGCGCGCGAGCGGCCCTTGACCGGCGAGAAGCCCGCGAGACCCGAGGCGATGGCCGCCAGCGGCGCGCCCGCCGCCAGCGCGCAGGCGGCGGCGGCCAGGGCGTTGCGCACGTTGTGACGGCCTGCCACGGCCAGCGTGAAGTCGAGCGCACCGGCCGGCGTGAGGGCCCGCACCTGCCAGGCGCTGCCAGTCCAGTCGGCCTGCAACAGGCGCACGTCGGCATCGGCCGTGTCGCCGAAGGTGAGGCAGGTACGACCGGCCGCCAGCGAGCGCCACAGCGCGGTGAATTCCTCACCGGCGGGGAACACGGCCGTGCCGCTGGCCGGCAAGGCCGCCAGCACGCTGCCGTTTTCCCCAGCCACGGCTTCGACCGTGGCCATGAACTCCTGGTGCTCGCGCTGCGCGTTGTTGACCAGCGCCACCGTGGCCTGGGCGATGCGCGCCAGCTGGGCGATCTCGCCCGGGTGGTTCATGCCCAGCTCGACCACACCCACGGCGTGATCGCTCCGCAGGCGCAGCAGCGTGAGCGGCACGCCGACGTCGTTGTTGAGGTTGCCCTGGGTGGAGAAGGCCGCCTCGCCACGCCAGGCGCGCAGGATGGCGGCAATCATCTGCGTGACCGTGGTCTTGCCGTTGCTGCCCGTGACAGCGATGAGTGGCAGCGTGAATTGCGCGCGCCAGCCGGCCGCCAGCTGGCCGAGCGCGGCACGGCCATCGGGCACTTCCAGGCCCGCCAGGCCCGCAGCGGCCAGGCCGGATTCGGCGATGGCGGCCACGGCGCCCTGGGCATGTGCCTGCGGCAGGAAGTCATGCGCGTCGAAGCGCTCGCCGCGCAGTGCCACGAACAGGTCGCCCGGCTGCAGGCTGCGGGTACCGGTGTTAACGCGCTCGATGGCCGTGCCGGCGGCGGCATCGCCACCCACC
>JAGOCV010000387.1 GCA_017998575.1 Burkholderiaceae bacterium | reverse complement strand
TCAACCAGCTGTTCCCCGCCCAGTACGCCCAGCCCGTGGCAGTGCAAGGCAAGACCCGCGCCGAAGTGAAGGCCGAGCTGGCCGAAGCCATCCGCACGGGTGACATCGTGGCCGACGGCGCCACCGGCGCCAAGGCCAACGAGCTGTTCCTGGCCGGCAAGACCCGCGACGACGTGCGCGCCGAGCTGGTGAACTCGAGCCGCGCCAACGGCGGCTAAGTGGCCGATGCGGCGCTGAACACCACGCGCACGCTCAGACCGCCCGGGGGGCTGCTGGCCAAGGTCAGCAGCCCCTTTTCTTTCCGGGGACGGGCCGCCGCATCCAAGGCGGTATGCTGGCCAGCTGCACCCCGCAGCCCCACCATGAAAGGCGTCGAGTGAGGAACCCATCGCAGCGGCTCATGGCCGCCCTGCGCTTTCGCCAGCTGGAGCTGCTCAGCACACTGGCCGACACCGGCAACATGCGGGCCGCCGCGCAGCGCCTCCACATGACCACGGCAGCCGTCAGCAAAGGCCTCAAGGACGTGGAGGCCCTGTTCGAGCAGCCGCTGTTCCACCGCCTGCCGCGCGGCGTCGTGCCCACCGTGGCCGGCACGCTGGTGGTGCAGCGCGGGCGCGTGCTGCTGGCGGAGATGGAGCAGCTCTCCGACGAACTGGCCGCGCCGCTGCGCCCCCTGCACGAGCGCCTGAAGATCGGCGCCACGCCGTTCCTGACCTGGACCGTGCTGCCGCGCATCCTGTCGGCACTCGAGGCGCAGGGCGAGCTGCCCGGCGTGCTGCTGCTCGAAGGGCGGCTGGCCGACATCTCGCGCCAGCTGGAAGCCGGCGAGGTGGATGCCCTGATCACCATGGACACGCCCTCGGAACTCGGCAGCCTGTCGGCCCAGGGCTTCACCATCGAGCACATCGGGCTGGAACAGTGGCGCGTGGTCTGCTCACCCCACCATGCACTGGCCGCGCAGCTCAGCGCCCACAGCCCGCGACTGCGCTGGGCCGACGTGGCGCAGGCCCGCTGGATCCTGCCGCCCCGGCCCACCAACTCGCGCATGATGCTGGAGCACACCCTGCGCGAGCACGGACTGCCCGCGCTCATCCCCCACATTGAAACCATGAGCGCCATCACCCACCTGGCGCTGGCCGAGCAGAACCTGGGCCTCACGCTGGCCGCCGAGGGCACGCTCACCGAACGGATGCGGCGCGGCAGCCTGGTGGAGCTGCCCATGGAGAGCCTGCCGCCGCCCGTGCCCATCGCCATGGTCCACCGCCGCAGCGGCAACGACCGGGCTCAGCTGGCCGGGCTGGCGGCCGCCGCGCAACGCGCCAGCAGCGCGTCGGCGCCGCCGCCCGCGATGTCCAGCGCATCGAGCAGGAAGTTGTCGGCGCGGAAGTCGCGCCCGTAGGCCACCGCCAGCAAGCTGAGGCAGGCCGAGAGCACCGGCGTGTGCACCCCGGCCGCGCGCCCGAGCGCCTCCAGGAAGGCCAGGCCGAAAGGCGCGTCTTCCAGCACGTAACGGTGCTGCAGCACCGCCGGCCCGTTCGGGCTCATGCCGCGCTCGGTGATCGCGGCCGCCATGGTGTGCAGCGGCCCTTCGGGCACGTGGTACGAGCGCGCGTAGTGCTGCCGCAGCGACGGCACATCCAGCCCGAAGCCCTGTGCCACCGCGCGGCGCTCAACGTCCAGCGACTCGGCCATGCGGCCCACCACCGCCGTGAAATACCCGAACAGCGACCAGGCCTCGCCGGCCTCCATGCGCGTCAGGTTCGGGATCACCTCCGCCGCATGCGCGATCGGGTTGATGTTGGCCAGCGTGGGCATCAGCAGGTTGTCGGCGGCGACGAAGCGGTCGCCGAACAGGTCGGCGCACATCTGCCGCGCCTCCGACGCGTCCAGCGGGCCCACCGTGGCCATGTCGATGCGGCCGCGCAGCGGGTTGACGTGCAGGCTGCCGTCGGGCTGGAAGTGCGTGGTCGTGAGCGTGGTTCCCCAGCCGCTGACCTGCACCCCCTCGGCCCCGGCGGCGATCCACAGCGGCGCCAGCGACAGCGCCCCGCTCACGATCACATGCTGGCCGGCACGCCAGCGCGCGTTCAGCGGCCCGAGCACCCCCGCGTAGGCATCGGCCGGCAGGCAGACCAGCACCGAGTCGAACTCGGCCAGCCGATCCGGCGAGGCCAGCCATTCGACATCCATCTCCCCGCTCACAGCGCCGGTGCAGGTGAAACGGGCGCGGTCCGCCTGGCGCCGCACCCGGCGCCCGGTGGGCGACCACAGGGCGGGCGCGATGCCGTCCCGAACCAGAAAGGCGGCGGCCGCGCAGCCGACCGGCCCCGCGCCCACGATGGCGATGCGCGTCGTCATGCGGCGCATCAGTCCAGCGAGAGCTTGCGCTCGCTGATCAGCCGGCCCCAGCGAACCAGGTCGTCGGCCGCGTCCTTGCGCAGCTCCGCCGGCCCGGTGGCCACCAGCTCGATGCCCTGCTGGCGCAGCCGGTCCTTCAATTCCTCATTCTTCTGCACGCTGCGCACCGCCTCGGCCAGGCGGTCGATGATGGCCTGCGGCGTGCCGGCCGGCGCGAACAGCGCGAACTTGGTGGCCGACTCGAAGCGCGGCACGCCCGCTTCCTCCACCGTGGGCACCTGGGGCAGCACCGAGCTGCGCGTGCTGCCCGACACGGCCACCGCCTTCAGGCGGCCGGCGCGGATCAGCGGCACGGCCACGCCGATGTCGACGAAGCCCAGATCGACCTCACCCGAGGCCACCGCCAGCGTGGCCGGGCCGCCCCCTTTGTAGGGAATGTGCGTGATGGAGGTGCGCGTCAGGTCCTTGAACAGCTCGCTGGCCAGGTGGCTGGTGGAGCCGCTGCCACCCGACGAGTAGTTCAACCGGCCAGGCTGCTGCCGCGCCAGCGCGATCACGTCCTTGACGCCTTGCACGTTGAGCGCGGGCTTGACCGTGAGGATCAGCGGGCTCGTGCCCACCAGCGAGATCGGCGCGAGCGCATCGGGCCCGTAGGGCAGCGGCTTGATCAGGTGCGGCGCGATCGCGTAGGTGCTGTTGGTGGCCAGGATGATGGTGTAGCCATCCGGCTTCGCGCGGCTCGCTTCGTTGTGGGCAATCGTGCCGGCGGCGCCCGCGCGGTTGTCCACCACCACCGGCTGCTCCAGCTGCTTGGCCATGTGCGCGGCCAGGTGGCGCGCCAGCAGATCGGTGGCGCCGCCCGCCGTCCAGCCGACGAGCAGCTTGATGGTCT
>JAGOCV010000386.1 GCA_017998575.1 Burkholderiaceae bacterium | reverse complement strand
GGACCGCGCGCCCGACATCGTGCTGACCGACCTGCACCTGCCGAAGATGCAAGGGGATGAACTGGCTTTGAAGGTCAAGGCGCGCCTGCCGCAGGCGCGCATCGCGTTTGCCAGCGGGGCCAGTCACGCATCGAACGTCGCGGATGCGACTTTGGCCAAGCCGTATGATGCGCAGCAGCTTGAGGCGTTGCTGGCGCGGCTGGCTTGACGCGGCGTTGGTTGCCTGCCGGATGATGTGCAGCCAACGCTCAACTGGTTCCGGTTGCGTGCCGGATGATGCTGCGGCCAACGCTCACCGCGTGGACGGCGTAACCGTCCACCCTACGCAATGACGAGGCAGCGTGGCTCAATGCACCGCGCCCAACTGCCCGCGCAGCGTGACGATGAACTTCTCCTTGTCGAACAACGTCAGCACGTCGTCGCGCCCATCGATGCCGGGCACTTCGAGTACTTCGGCGCTGTCCTGGCGCATGTCTTGCGGGCCGTTCGCGCGCAGCAGTTGCGGCGACGGGCGGCGCTGGGTATCCGGCAGCGACAGGATGGTGTCGACGCGGTCGACGATCAGGCCGAAACGCTCGCCGTCGTGCTCGAGCACCAGGATGCGGCGCGCCGCATCGGTCGCCGGCGCGGCGGCCAGGGGCGCCATGCCGTACAACAGGCGCAGGTCGATCACGCAGACCATCTGCTGGCGCACCTGCAGCATGCCGTGCACGCAGGCCGGCATCCCGGGCGGGCGCGTGACGACGCCGTCGAAATCGACGATCTCGCGCACCTGGCTGATGTCGGCGGCCCAGCCGGTATCGAGCGAGAACGCCAGGTACACGTGGCGCTCACCGGTCGTCTTGCGCTCTGCGCAGGCGGCGCTGGCTTCTTGTGCATACAGGCGGCGATGGCCGGCGCAGATGTCGCTCACTTCGGACTCCGAGAACAGGTGGTCATGGGCCAGGAACAGGCTGTCGCCCAGTTCGGCGTTGGGCAGGCAGCCGCGGTACATCGCGCCGCGCGCGGTGCCCAGCAGCGGGATGGGCAGGATGTCGGTGTCGAAGTACGGGCGGATGTCGTCGACCGCATCGACCAGCAGGCCCAGTTGTTCGTCGCCGATGCGCACGATCAGGACGCGGGCGTCCTGAGGATCCGACTGCGACGGGCTGCAACCGAGCAGCGCGCCGAAGTCGACCACGCCGACCGGCACGCCGCGCAGGTTCAGCCAGCCCTTGCACAGGCGTCCCGCCATCACCGATGGCAGCAGGTCCGGCACGCGCATGATTTCCTGGATCGCTTCCATCGCCAGCGCAAAGCGCAGGCCACCCACCGTGAACGAGATGCACTTGCGGCCCTGCGCCTGGCGCAGGAAGCGCATGCGCCAGGCGTCGCGCGCCACGCTGGCATGGGCGCGCACCTGCGGCACGTTGTCGATCCGCACCAGCGCATCGGCGTCGAGCAGTTGCAGCACGCGCGCGCCATCGGCCAGCGTGATCGTGCCGGCGACGACGCCCCGCGGCGCGTCCTGTTGCCAGTGCAGGCCGGCGCGTTGCTCGGGCCGCACGCGCAGCACTTCGCCGGTGGCGTCGAACACGAGGCCGACCTGGATGTCGTCGACATCGATGATCGTCACGCGCTGCTCGCTCGTCACACCAGGTGCGGCCGGGTCGAAGATGCGGGCCAGGTTCAGCAGCGGGATCGCCGCACCGCGCAGCGTGAAGATGCCCTCCAGGCAGCGCGGCGACAGCGGGATCGGCGTGATCCGCGCGGGCATGCCCACCACCTCGCGCACAGTCAGTGCCGGCAGTGCGAACTCCTGGCCGGCCAACAGGAACGTGCCCACCACTTCCATGCCGGCCGCTTCGCGCAGCACGCGCGCGGCAGCCGCCGTTTGTCGTTCGATGGCCGTCACGGCCGCGTGTACGTCGCTCATCGTTTCCGTCATCGTTGCCGTGTCCATGTCCGTGCTCATGCCGCCACCGCCTGCTGTTCGCGCGCGATGCGCACCACGCTGAACGTCTGGCGATCGCAATCGATCGACAGGCGCCGGCCCTGCGAGCCGCCGACATCCTGGAACTTGACCTGCAGCCCGCGCTGCGACAATTCCGAACGGGCCGCTTCGATATTGCGCGTGCCGACCGCGCCATCCCGTGCGCGCAGGTTCAGCATGCGGGCGCCGCCGGCAATGACGACATCGACTTCGGCGTACTGCTCGCGCCGCACGCCCATCAGCGCCAGCAGGCGCGGCACTGCTGCGCTGACATAGCGCGCCGAGTCTTCACCGGCTTCGACACCGTCGGGCAAAAAGCAGTGCGCCAGGCCGCAGCGGCCCTGCTTGCGCCAGATCATCCCGATCCCGACGCAGGAGCCGAGCAGCGCGCTCAGGACCTGTTCGCCGTGGCCGATCTGCATCTGGCCAGCCAGCACGTACGACATGTGGCTCAGGGTTTGCATACTCATGATGGTTCTCCGCCAATACGATAGACATGGGCCTGCTCGAACGTGAACGCGGTCTGCAGGCGGGTGATGGATTCCTGTTCACCCAGGACCAGGCGGGCGTCGAGCCGCATCGCGGCGCGGGCGCCGGCCAGCACCTGCTGCTGGTGCTCGCCGTCGAAATAGATCAGCACATTGCGCAGCATGACAAGGTCGAACGCGGCGTTCCGTGGCGGGCGACCCAGCAGGTTGTGCTGGTCGAAGCGCACGTGCTGCGCGACGTCCGGGACCACCTGCACGCCGTCGCCGTGCGGCGCCAGGTATTTGTGAAACAGGGCCGGGCGATCGGCCTCGAAGCGCGCGACGCTGCGGCCGCGGTAGGCGCCGGCACGCGCCGTGGCCAGCGCCGCCTGCGAGATGTCGGTGCCCAGGATCTCGAAGCGCAGGCCTGGTGCGTGCGCCCGGTATTCGAGGCAGCTCATGGCCAGCGAATACGCCTCTTCGCCGGTGGCGGCAGCGGCCGACCAGATGCGCAGTGGCGCCGTACGACCCTGCGCCGCGAAGGCCGGCAGGAAGGTCTCCGACAGCCATGTCCACACGGCCGGCGTGCGGAAGAACACCGTGTCGTTGGTGGTCACCGAATCGATGAACGACGTGACCTCGCTCCGGTCGCTGGCCAGGCGCTCGATGTAGCCGGTCCACGACGCAATGCCCAGCGCGCGCAGGCGCGGGAGCAGGCGCCCCTGCAGCAGCACGCGCTTGTGCTCGTTCATCGCGATGCCCGTGTGCTCGCGCACCAGGGCGATCAGCGCAGTCAGGTGGTCGTCGCGCAGT
>JAGOCV010000385.1 GCA_017998575.1 Burkholderiaceae bacterium | reverse complement strand
CCCACAGGCCCAGCATGGCGCACTGCATGATGCATTTGTAGGCCGCATCGAAGCGGTTGTCAGGGCTGACCTGTGCGATGCCCGCGTCGGCCGGATTGCGTCGCGCAGCCTGCAGCAGCTTGGCGATCCCGCCCGCATCAGGCTGATGAGGCTGCAGTTGCCCGATGGCCAGCAAGTTCTGCAAGCTCATGCGCATCTCCCTTCACGAACAGTTGGGGCTTGGCCAGCACGTCGCGCGCGAAGGCATCGCCGCCACGCACGCGCGCCGCGAACTCGTCGGCGGTGTAGAGCACCGGGTTGACCTCGCGCCCCAGAGAAGCGTGCAGCGGAAACAGCGCCTGCGCCAATGCCGCGAAACCCACATCGCCCAGCACCAGCACATCGATGTCACTGCCGACCGAGGCCGTGCCACTCGCCATGGAGCCGAACACCAGCGCCAGCCGGATCTGCCCATCCAGCGGCGCCAACACCTCGCGCAGCGCCGGAACCGCGCCATGCGTCTTGCGGAACAGGGCCGCCAGATCTCCAAACAGCGGGTGGGTCGTGTTCGACCGATAGAGCACCTGGTTGCCCTGTTCGGTACGCGTCAGAAGGCCCGTTCGTGCGAGCTTGTCGACTTCGCGCGCCAACGTGCCCGCATGGCTGTCTGTCAGCCGCGCCAGTTCACGCAGATGAAAGGCCGACTGCGGTTGCAGCAACAGCACCGCCAGCACGCGCTGGCGCGCAGACGGAAACAGCAGATCGATCAACGAATTGTCGCCCATAAGGCAACGATTGTCGCCCATAAGGCAACGATCAGCAACCTACTCCACCGTCACGCTCTTTGCGAGGTTTCTGGGCTTGTCCACATCCGTCCCCCTTGCCAGCGCCGTGTGATACGCCAGCAACTGCAGCGGCACGACGTGCAGCAGCGGCGACAGCGCGCCGTAGTGCTCGGGCATGCGGATCACGCGCACGCCTACGCTGTTCTCGATGCGCGAGTCGCCGTCGGCCAGCACGTAGAGCAGGCCGCCGCGCGCGCGCACTTCCTGCATGTTGCTCTTGAGCTTTTCGAGCAATGTGTCGTTGGGCGCGACGACGACGACGGGCATCTGCGCCGTCACCAGCGCCAGCGGGCCGTGCTTGAGTTCGCCGGCCGGATAGGCCTCGGCGTGGATGTAGCTGATTTCCTTGAGCTTGAGCGCGCCTTCGAGCGCGATCGGGTAGTGCAGGCCGCGCCCCAGGAACAGCGCGTTTTCCATGCGCGCGAAGTCTTCGGCCCAGCTGATGAGCTGCGGCTCCAGCGCCAGCACGGCGGCCAGCGCCACCGGCAGGTGGCGCATGGCCTTGAGATGTGCGGCTTCCTCCTCGGGCGAGAGGCGCCCCTTGGCCTGCGCGAGCGCCAGGGTCAGCAGGAACAGCCCGGCCAGCTGCGTGGTGAAGGCCTTGGTGGACGCCACGCCGATCTCCACGCCCGCACGCGTGACGTAGGCCAGCTTGCATTCGCGCACCATGGCGCTGGTGGCCACATTGCAGATCGTCAGCGTCTGCTCCATGCCCAGCCCGCGCGCGTGCTTGAGCGCGGCCAGCGTGTCGGCCGTCTCGCCGCTCTGGCTGATGGTGACGACCAGCGTGCGCGGGTCGGGCACCGATTCGCGGTAGCGGTATTCGCTGGCGATCTCCACCTGCGTCGGGATCTTCGCGATGCCTTCGAGCCAGTACTTGGCCGTGCAGCCGCTGTAGTAGCTGGTGCCGCAGGCCAGGATCAGCACGCGGTCGATTTCCTTGAAGACGCGCCAGGCGGCCGCGCCCTCGCCGTCGAACAGCTCGGGCACGATGCCTTCCACGCCTTCGAGCGTGTCGGCGATGGCGCGCGGCTGCTCGAAGATTTCCTTCTGCATGTAGTGGCGGTAGGGGCCCAGCTCGGCCGCGCCGCTGTGGGCCAGCACGGTCTTGACCGGGCGCTGTTTCGCGTCCAGCGGCTTGTGTGCGCGATCGACGACCCAGTAGCGGCCCAGCTGCAGATCCACCACGTCGCCCTCTTCCAGGTAGACGATCTGGTCGGTCACGCCGGCCAGGGCCATCGCGTCGCTGGCCAGGAAGTGCTCGCTGCCGCCCTGGCCCACGCCCAGGATCAGCGGCGAGCCCGCTCGCGCGCCCACCACGCGGTGCGGTTCGTCCTTGTGGAACACGGCGATGGCGTAGGCGCCGTGCAGTTGCACGATGGCGGCTTTCACGGCCTCGAACAGGTCACCGTCGTAGAGCGAATCGACCAGATGCGCGATGACCTCGGTGTCGGTCTGGCTCGCGAACACGTAGCCCCGGGCCTGCAGCGAGGCGCGCAGTTCTTCGTGGTTTTCGATGATGCCGTTGTGCACCAGCGCCACGCGGCCCGGCTTGTCGGCCGCATCGGCGCCCGCGCCGTGGCTGAAGTGCGGATGCGCGTTGTGCACCGCCGGCGCGCCGTGCGTGGCCCAGCGCGTGTGGGCGATGCCCGTTGCGCCTTCGACATGGTCGGCCTCCACCTGAGCCAGCAGTTCAGCCACGCGCGAGGTGCTGCGCGCGCGCTGCAGGCCGCCGCCCGCATGCACGGCCACGCCGCACGAGTCATAGCCGCGGTATTCGAGCCGCTGCAGGCCCTGGACGAGGATGGGAACGATGTTGCGCGTGGAAACCGCGCCGACGATGCCGCACATGGGTGTCTCCTGTGAGAAGCGAATGGGCGGATGCTAGCGTCGTCTCTTCGAATTTTTCGGAAAGAATTTCCACATTTCATGACCTTGAATTTCACACTACCCCTGATAAGAAATAAAATTCCGAAATGTCATCAAAAATGGAATCGCTTTCGCTCGATACGATCGATCTCGCCCTGCTCGACGCCCTGCAGTCCGACGCGGGCCAGACCAACCAGGCACTGGCGGCCTCGCTCGCCCTGTCGCCGCCCACCTGCCTGCGGCGTGTGCGCCGTCTGCATTCATTGGGCTTCATCCAGCGTCAGGTGGCGGTGCTCGATCCCGATCGCCTGGCCGCCGTGGTGGGCCACGGGCTCACGGCGCTGGTGGAAATCTCGCTGGACCGGCAAGACGCCGCCAGCCTCGATACGTTCGAGTCGCGCGTGGCCGCCGACGACGCCGTGCAGCAGTGCTGGCGCGTCTCGCCCGGCCCCGACTTCGTGCTGGTCGTCGGTGTGCGAGACATGCCTGGCTATCTGGCGCTGGCGCAGCGCCTGTTCACGGGCGATGCCAACGTGCGCAACGTGAAGGCATTCTTCGCCACACGC
>JAGOCV010000099.1 GCA_017998575.1 Burkholderiaceae bacterium | reverse complement strand
CCCCATGACCGCTCCAAGCTCCGCCCGGATCCGCATCGGCGTCTCCGGCTGGCGGTATCCGCCCTGGCGCGGGCACTTCTACCCGGAGAAGCTGCGCCAGGCCGATGAACTGGCCTATCTGTCGCGGGCGTTCCCGGTGTCGGAGATCAACGGCACCTTCTATTCGCTGCAGCGGCCAGAGAGCTTCATGAACTGGGCCGACGCCACGCCGCCGGGCTTCGTTTTCACTGTGAAGGCGCCCTGGTACATCACGCACATCCGGCGGCTCAAGGACATCGATGGGCCGCTGGCCAATTTCTATGCGTCTGGGCTGCTGGCGCTGGGCGACAAGCTGGGGCCGCTGCTCTGGCAGTTTCCGCCCAGCCTGCCGTTCGATCCGGTGCGGTTCGAGCCATTTCTGGCCGGCCTGCCCCGCTCCACCGGCGCAGCGTTGCGGCTCGCCCGGCGGCACGAGCCGCGCATGGAAGGCCGCGTGCACCTGAAGGCCGGCACTGATCGCCCGCTGCGCCACGCCGTCGAAGTGCGGCACGAAAGCTTCATGACGCCCGACTTCCTGGGCCTGCTGCGCGAGCACGGCGTGGCGGCCGTAATGTCCGACACACCCCATCCGTGGCCGCGGTTCTTCGATGTGACATCGGACTTCCTCTACCTGCGGCTGCACGGCACCACCGAGCTGTACCAGAGCCGCTACACGCCGAAGGCGCTGCAGGCCTGGGCCGACCGCGTCGCCACGTACGCCTGCGGCAGCGAAGCGCCCAAACAAGAGCGGTTGCTGCCTGCGGCGCCCAGGCGCGCCGGCCGCGACGTGTTCTGCTTTTTCGACAACACCGACAAGCTGCACGCACCGGACAACGCCGGCCAGCTCATCCAGCTGCTCGGCGTGGCGCCCGTGTACGAGGACGGCCAGCCGGTGGCCTGGCCGGGTTGAGCGGCCGGCGCCTAGTTCAGCCCATCGCTGGCTGACCGTTGGAGGCTGTCACGCCACCGTCGACCGGCAGGCACACGCCCGTGATGAAGCTGGCGTCGTCGCTGGCCAGGAAGGCGATGGCGGCGGCGATCTCGGCTGGCTGCGCCGGGCGCCCCAGCGGAATGCGCTCCCTGAACTTCGCCATCTGCCGGCGGTTGCCCTTGATGTCTTCGGTCATGGGGGTGATCGTGAGGCTGGGACAGACAGCGTTGACGCGCACACCATCCTTGCCGTGATCGAGCGCCATGGCGCGCGTGAGTTGCACCACCGCGCCCTTGGACGCGTTGTAGGCCGCCAGCGACCAGTCGGCGCCCAGGCCGGACACCGATGCCGTGTTCACGATGCAGCCGCGCCGCCTGACCAGATGCGGCATGGCGGCCCGGCTGCCGTGGAACACGCCGCCCGCATTGACGGCCAGCGTCTTCGCCCAGGCGTCAGGCTTGACCTTGGTGACGTCGCCTTCCGGCGCGATGCCGGCGTTGTTGACCAGCACGTCCAGGCCGCCGAACGCCTTGACCGCGGCGGCCACCAGCGCCTGCATGTCCGGGAGCCTGGAGACGTCGGCCACCTTGAAGAGCGTACGCTGCGGGTCGAGCTCGCCGGCAACGCGGGCCAGCGGGGCGCGCCGGTCGCCGGCCAGCACCACGCAGGCACCTTCGTCGGAGAAACGGCGGGCCGTCGCCTCGCCGATGCCCGAGCCGGCCCCGGTCACGATGACCACCTTGTCGACGAATCGTTGCATGAACGCTCCCGTGAGGAAATGAGGAAGCGGCCATCTTGGCGGCGGGCCGGCCGCCCGAGACGTGTCTGGCGGTTTCAGCGCGCTCAGACGGTAAGCCGGGCGCGTGGCGTTCCCGGATAATCGGCGCCCATGAATCCCCTGCTCTCGCGCCTGCAGCCCTATCCCTTCGAGCGGCTGCGGCAACTGTTCGCCGGCGTCACGCCCAACGCGGCCTTCGCGCCGATCAGCCTGGGCATCGGCGAACCCCGCCATCCCACGCCGCCCTTCATCCTCGAAGCCCTGTCGGGCAGCTTCGCGACGCTGGCGGGCTATCCGCCCACGGCGGGAGACCTCAAACTGCGCCAGTCGTTCACGGGCTGGCTGCAGCGCCGCTACGGGCTGTCTCTGGATGCCGCCACCCAGGTCCTGCCGGTGAACGGATCGCGCGAGGCGCTGTTCGCCCTCACGCAGACGGTGATCGACCCGACACGCGGCGTGAATCTGGCTCACGGCGAGCGCCCCTGCGTGCTGTGCCCCAATCCGTTCTATCAGATCTACGAGGGCGCGGCCCTGCTGGCCGGCGCCGAGCCGTACTACGTGCCCAGCGACCCGGCCCGCAACTTCGCGGTGGACTGGGACAGCGTGCCCGAAGCCGTCTGGCAGCGCACGCAGCTCATCTTCGTGTGCTCGCCGGGCAACCCCACGGGGGCGGTGATGCCGATCGAGGAGTGGAAGAAGCTCTTCGCGCTGTCGGAGAAATACGGCTTCGTGATCGCCTCCGACGAGTGCTACAGCGAGATCTACTTCCGTGACGAGCCGCCGCTGGGCGGGCTGGAAGCCGCGGCGAAACTGGGCAACCCGTCGTTCCGTCGCCTCATCTCGCTGACTTCACTGTCCAAGCGCAGCAACGTGCCGGGCATGCGCAGCGGCTTCGTGGCCGGCGATGCGGACATCATCAAGGCCTTCCTGCTCTACCGCACCTACCACGGCAGCGCCATGAGCGGCACCGTGGCCGCCGCCAGCATCGCCGCCTGGGGCGACGAGGCCCACGTGGTGGCCAACCGCGCGGCCTACCGCGAGAAGTTCGCCGCCGTCACGCCGCTGCTGGCCGAAGTGCTCGACGTGCGCCTGCCCGACGCCGCCTTCTACCTCTGGGCCGGCGTGCCCGAAGCCTTCGGCGGCGACGACGCGGCCTTCGCCCGCGAGCTGTACGCCCAATACAATGTCACGGTCCTGCCCGGCAGCTACCTCGCCCGCGAGGCGCATGGCGCCAATCCCGGCCGTGGCCGCGTGCGCATGGCCCTGGTGGCCGAGACGGCCGAGTGCCTGGAAGCCGCCGGGCGCATCGTCCGCTTCGTGCGCGGCCCGCGCGCCGGCTGACCGGGCCGCCGCGGCGCCACCCTTTCCCGTTTCCTCTCTTCTGACTGACATGACCCAACAACTCGAACAGATCATCAACACCGCCTGGGACAACCGCGCCAGCCTGTCCCCCACCGCCGCGCCCAGGGAAGTGGCCGAGGCCGTCGAGCACGTGATCGCCGACCTGGATGCCGGCCGCCTGCGCGTGGCCACGCGCGAAGGCGTGGGCCAGTGGACGGTGCACCAGTGGGTCAAGAAGGCCGTGCTGCTGTCGTTCCGCCTCAAGGACAACGAAGTCATCGGCGCCGGCGACCTCGGCTTCTTCGACAAGGTCGCCACCAAGTTCTCCAACCAGTCGGCCGACGAACTCAAGGCCACCGGCGTGCGCGTGGTGCCGCCGGCCGTGGCCCGCCGCGGCAGCTTCATCGCCAGGGGCGCGATCCTGATGCCCAGCTACGTGAACATCGGCGCCTACGTCGACGAAGGCACCATGGTCGACACCTGGGCCACCGTGGGCTCGTGCGCGCAGGTCGGCAAGAACGTCCACCTCTCGGGCGGCGTGGGTCTGGGCGGCGTGCTGGAGCCGCTGCAGGCCAATCCCACCATCATCGAAGACAACTGCTTCATCGGCGCACGCTCCGAAGTCGTCGAAGGCGTCATCGTCGAAGAGAACTCGGTCATCGGCATGGGTGTCTACATCGGCCAGAGCACGCCCATCCTCAAGCGCGACACGGGCGAAATCATCTATGGCCGCGTGCCTTCGGGCAGCGTGGTGGTCAGCGGCGGCATCCACAAGAAGACGGCCGGCGGCATGGACTACTCGACCTACTGCGCGGTGATCGTCAAGACGGTGGACGCCAAGACGCGCTCCACGACCAGCCTGAACGACCTGCTGCGGGACTGATCCTGACGGCGCCCGCGCCAGCGGGCCCGGCAGCACGCCCGGACACACAACGACTGAAGAACGGGGGTATCGCGATGGGAACGATGGAGAAGATCCTTCGGCTGATGGCCGAACGCAAGGCGTCCGACGTCTACATCGCGGGCAACGCCCCGGTGCTCATCAAGATCCACGGCCAGTGCGTGCCGATCAACAGCCAGATCATGCCGCCCGAAGCGCCACGCAGCCTGCTGGCCGAGATCGTGCCGGCCGAACGGCTGGTGGAGCTGGAAGACACGGGCGAGCTCAACACCGCCGTGCCGCTGGCTGGCGCGGGCAACTTCCGGATCAGCGCGTTGCGCCAGCGCGGCGCGTATTCGGTGGTGATCCGCTTCATCTCGCCCGACATCCCGCCGCTGGATTCGCTCAACGTGCCACCCATCCTGCGCGAGCTGATCATGGAAAAGCGCGGGCTGCTGCTGATGGTGGGCTCCACCGGCGCGGGCAAGAGCACGACGCTGGCGTCGATGATCGACTACCGCAACGACAACGCGCATGGCCACATCCTCACCATCGAGGAGCCGGTGGAATTCGTCTTCCGCAACCGCCGGTCCATCGTCAACCAGCGTGACGTGGGCAGCGACACCGCCTCGCTGCAGGTGGCACTGAAGAATGCGCTGCGCCAGGCGCCCGACGTGATCATGATCGGCGAGATCCGCGACCGCGAGACCATGAGCGCGGCCATCGCCTATGCCCAGTCGGGGCACCTGTGCCTGGCCACCATGCACGCCAACAACAGCTACCAGGCGCTCAACCGGATCCTGTCGTTCTACCCGGTGGAGGTACGCCCCACCCTGCTGGGCGACCTTTCCGCCGCCCTCAAGGCCATCATCTCCCAGCGCCTGCTGCGCACGCCCGACGGTCTGCGCCTGCCGGCCGTGGAAGTGATGCTGGGCAGCAAGCTGGTGGCCGAGCTGATCGAAAAGGGCGACTTCTCGGCCATCCGCGAAGCCATGGAAAAGTCGCTGGCCGAGGGTTCGCAGACGTTCGAGCAGGACATCGCCCGCCTCATCACCGAAGGCAAGGTCGACCGCAAGGAAGGCCTGGCCAATGCCGATTCCCCCACCAACCTCATGTGGCGGCTGCAGAACGACTTCCAGCAGGCGTCGTCCAGCGCGCGTGCCAACGAGGAGTCGTTCATGGACCAGTCGGACGAGCCTTCGTTCACCGAGATCACCCTGGACGTGAAGCATTAGTCCCCCCGATGGCGCTGCGCGCCTCCCCCAGGGGGGCGCACCGGCAGCCCGGCGAAGCCGGTTCTGCGGTGCCTGGCCTCGATTCCCGTCTCATCACCGCTGCGCATGTCCCGCACTCTCCTACTCACCGAACAACTCATCGCCCGCGCTTCCGTCACGCCGGAAGACGCCGGCTGCCAGGCCCTGCTGACGCAGCGCCTCGCGCCGCTGGGCTTCGCCTGCGAGCAGATCGACAGCGGCCCCGACAGCTTCCGCGTGGCCAACCTGTGGGCGCGCCGCCCGGGCGCCAGCGCCAGCGCGCCTACGCTGGTGTTCGCCGGCCACACCGACGTGGTGCCCACCGGCCCGCTCGACCAGTGGAGCAGCGACCCCTTCACGCCCACCCACCGCGACGGCCGCCTGTTCGGCCGTGGCGCGTCGGACATGAAGACGTCGATCGCGGCCTTCGTCGTGGCGCTGGAAGAATTCGTCGCCGCCCGGCCGCAGCCGGCGCTCTCCATCGCCCTGCTGCTCACCAGCGACGAGGAAGGCCCCGCCGTGGACGGTACGGTCAGGGTGTGCGAGGCGCTGCAGGCGCGCGGCGAACGGCTCGACTGGTGCATCGTCGGCGAGCCCACGTCGGTGGAACGCACGGGAGACATGATCAAGAACGGCCGCCGCGGCACCATGAGCGGCAAGCTCACCGTGAAGGGCGTGCAGGGCCACATCGCCTATCCGCACCTGGCGAAGAACCCCATCCATCTCGTCGCCCCGGCGCTGGCCGAACTGGTCGGCATCGAATGGGACCGGGGCAACGACTTCTTCCCGCCCACGAGCTGGCAGGTGAGCAACATCCATGGCGGCACGGGCGCGAGCAACGTGATCCCGGGCCAGGTGGTGATCGACTTCAACTTCCGTTTCTGTACCGAATCGACGCCCGAGGCGCTGCAGCAGCGCGTGCATGCCGTGCTCGACCGCCACGACCTCGACTACGAGCTGGCCTGGACCATCGGCGGCCTGCCCTTCCTGACCACGCCGGGCGACCTGGTGGGTGCGGTTCAGGCGGCCGTGCTGGCCGAAACCGGCATCGCCACCCAGCTGTCGACCACCGGCGGCACCAGCGACGGGCGCTTCATCGCGCGCATCTGCCCGCAGGTGATCGAACTGGGCCCGCCCAACGCCACCATCCACAAGATCGACGAGTCGATCGCGCTGGCCGACATCGAGCCTCTCAAGAACATCTACCGGCGCGTCCTTGAAAATCTCGACGACCTGGCCGCGCGCGCCACAGCTGGCTGAACGCATGGCCATCACCGTCATCGATCTCATCGACGAGGCCGCAGCGCGCCTCACCGACGCCGGCGTCGCGTTCGGCCACGGCACGGCCACGGCCTTCGACGAGGCGGCCTGGCTGGTGCTGTGGAAGCTCGGCCATCCGCTCGACACGCTGGACGACGTGGCCCCGCACGACGTGCCGCCCGCACAGGCCGATGCCGCGCGCGCTCTGGTGGCCGAGCGCATCGCCAGCCGCAAGCCATCGGCCTACCTCACGCGCGAAGCCTGGCTGCAGGGCGTGCCGTTCTACGTGGACGAACGCGCCATCGTGCCCCGCAGCTTCATCGCCGAGCTGCTGGCCGATGGCAGCATAGACCCCTGGCTGGGCGAACACACGCGCCGCGTGCTCGACCTGTGCACCGGCAACGGCAGCCTGGCCGTGCTGGCGGCGATGGCGTGGCCCGACGTCTCTGTCGATGCTGCCGACCTGTCGCCTGACGCATTGGCCGTGGCCCGCGTCAACGTCGATCGCCACGGCCTGCAAGCGCGCGTGCACCTGTTCGAATCCGACGGGCTGGCCGCCGTGCCCGGGCCCTACGACCTCATCCTCTGCAACCCGCCCTACGTCAACAGCGCCAGCATGGCGCAGCTGCCGGCCGAGTACCGTGCCGAGCCCGAACTGGCCCTGGCCGGCGGCGCCGACGGCATGGACTTCGTGCGCACGCTGCTCGCAGCCGCGCCCGCGCACATGTCGCCGCAGGCCGTGCTGGTGCTCGAGATCGGCAACGAGCGCGACCATTTCGAAGCCGCGTTCCCCGCGCTCGAAGCCGTCTGGCTGGCCACCAGCGCCGGCGACGACCAGGTGCTGCTGCTGACCCGCGAATCCCTCATCTCCCTGTAAATGATCATCCTGAAGAACGTGGTGCTGCGCCGCAGCGCCAAGGTATTGCTCGAGGGCGCGTCCGTCGTCCTCAACCCCGGCGAAAAAGTCGGCCTGGTGGGCCGCAACGGCGCCGGCAAGTCGTCGCTGTTCGCCCTCTTCAACGGCAACCTGCACGAGGACGGCGGGGACTTCTCCATCCCAACCCACTGGCGCATGGCCCAGGTGGCGCAGAACATGCCCGAGACCAGCGAGACGGCCACCGATTTCGTGCTGGCCGGCGACACCCGCCTGCTGGAACTGCGTGAGGCGCTGGCCGCCACCGAAGCTGATCCGTCGATGGACGAGATGGACCGCGGCATGGCGCTGGCGCAGGTCTACACCGATCTGGCCGACGCCGGCGAGCACGACGCCGTGCCGCGCGCGCAGGCGCTGATCCTGGGCCTGGGCTTCAAGGTGCACGAGCTCGACCAGCCGGTCGACAGCTTCTCGGGCGGCTGGCGCATGCGCCTGCAGCTGGCGCGCGCGCTCATGTGCCCCAGCGACCTGCTGCTGCTCGACGAACCCACCAACCACCTGGACCTGGACGCGCTGGTCTGGCTCGAAGCCTGGCTGCAGAAGTACCCGGGCACCATGATCGTCATCAGCCATGACCGGGAGTTCCTGGACGCCGTGACCGGCGTGACGCTGCACATCGAAAACGCCCGCCTCACACGCTACGGCGGCAACTACAGCAAGTTCGAGGAAATGCGCGCGCTGCAGATGGAGCAGCAGCAGCAGGCCTTCGCCAAGCAGCAGGAAAAGATCGCCCACCTGCAGAAATTCATCGACCGCTTCAAGGCCAAGGCCAGCAAGGCCAAGCAGGCGCAAAGCCGCGTCAAGGCGCTGGAGCGCATGGAGAAGGTGGCGCCGCTGCTGGCCGAGGCCGAGTTCACGTTCGAATTCAAGGAGCCGGGCCACATCCCCAACCCGATGATGTCGATCGACAACGCCTCGTTCGGCTACGTGGCCGAGGACGAGGCCGAGCCGCCCAAGATCATCCTGACGGGCGTGAGCAAGTCGGTGATGGCGGGCCAGCGCATCGGCATCCTGGGTGCGAACGGCCAGGGCAAATCCACCTTCGTGAAGACGGTGGCGCACGACATGAAGCCGCTGGCCGGCCAGATCATCGAAGGCAAGGGTCTGCGCATCGGCTACTTCGCCCAGCAGGAGCTGGACGTGCTGCGCCCGCAGGACACGCCGCTGGAGCACATGATCCGCCTGGCGCGCGAGATGGGCGCCGATGCCAGACAGCCCTCGCGCGAGCAGGATCTGCGCAGCTACCTGGGCACCTTCAATTTCACCGGCGACATGGTCAAGCAGTCCGTCGGCACCATGAGCGGCGGCGAGAAGGCCCGGCTGGTGCTGGCGATGATGGTCTGGCAGCGCCCCAACCTGCTGCTGCTCGACGAGCCGACCAACCACCTGGATCTGGCCACGCGCGAGGCCCTGGCCATGGCGCTCAATGAATTCGAAGGCACGCTGATGCTGGTGAGCCACGACCGCGCGCTGTTGCGCTCGGTGTGCGACGAGTTCTGGCTGGTCGGCCGCGGCGTGGTCGGTCCGTTCGATGGCGACCTCGACGATTACCAGAAATACCTGCTCGACGAAGCCAAGCGCCTGCGCGAACTGGCGCGGGAAACTCCGGCCGCCGCCAATCCGACGACTGCTGCCGTGGCGGTGGCCGCCAAGGCGCCGAATGCATCGCCGCCTGCGGCCGCCCCGGCTCCGATTGCCAGCGTCGCCAGCGTCGCCAGCCGCGACCAGCGCAAGCAGGACGCGCAAGACCGGCAACGCCTGGCCGAGAAGACCCGGCCTCTGCGCAAGGAGCTGGAGAAAATCGATCAGCGCCTGGCTGCGCTCGGCAGCGAGCGCACGGCGCTCGAAGCCCGCCTCGCCGAACCGTTGGCGCCGGCAGAGATTGCCGAAGCCGGGCGCCGTCTCAAGGCCGCGGGCGACGAGGTTGCCGCGCTGGAAGAGCGCTGGCTCGAACTGTCGGGCGAGATCGAGTCACTCGGCGCCTGAATTCAGGCCCGGCGGCTCAACGGTCGTCAGGCAGTGCCTTCGCGTCTGCCAGGTCGTAGCGGTCGCGCAGCGGATCCACCACCTTCGTCACGGCGCCGCTGAACGGTCCGAGGTTGCGCCCGGCGGACACATCCCAGTTGCGCCCCTGATCGTCGCGCGGATGCTGGTACACCGGCCCCACGTGCGCATGCGAGGCCGGATCGCTCGATCCGCCCTCGGCCACGAGCTCGATCTGGCGGACGGCGTCGGCCACGAGCAGGTTGAGTTCCTGCGAGGTCTTGAGGGGTTTCGTCATGTCTGCTCCTCCGGCCCACCCGCCGTGGCCGGTTGCCGCGGTCCGTGTGCGCCTTGCATGCGATCGACTCTAGCCAGCACGCCTCGCCGCCGATGTAGGACTGGGGCGGAAGCGCTCGCCCGGGGGGCGGCGGTGCGTCTGACAACTTGACGCGGACTGTTCCCGATGCGCCGGCCCCGCCGGTGCCCACCATTGCCAACCCGGGGGTTACTTCTTTAGACTGACATCGCCCACCGCCCGCGCCTGGGCGTTTCCCATCGACAGCAAAGCATCCGCCATGGCACACATCCAACCGGCCGCATCCACCGGCGACAGCATCGACATCGCCATCCATGACTTCCGGGCCACCACCACGCAAGGCGTCGACGCAGACAACGAAGACGTCATCGTGCTCCTGCGCCGCGTGCGCGACATCATGGGTATGGACATCATTTTCATCGGCGAGTTCGTCGAAGACCAGCAGGTGCTGCACCACGTCGACACGCGCCTGGCCGAAGACATGTGTCTGGAGGGGCTGTCCACGCCACTGCGCGATACCTACTGCCGCCGCATGATCGACGCCATGTTGGCCCAGGCCGTGCCCGACACCTCGCAGGCCGAGGCGGTGGCCCATCTGCCAGCGACGGCCGACCTGGACATCAAGGCCTACCTCTCGGTGCCCGTGGTGCTCTCCAGCGGCGAGCTCTATGGCACGCTGTGCTGCATCAGCCACGATGTCCAGCCCTGGCTGAGCGGACTGCACGCGCGGTCTCTGGCTGAAGTGGCCCATCTGGTGGCCGAGACCGTCGATCTGGGACGGCTCTTGCGCCAGCAGCCTCCACAGTTGCAGGCGTGAGCCCGTTGCGCACGCACGACCGGCACCTGTAACCACCCACCGCCTGGGCGCAGTCAGGCGCCCTGCAGCACCTCCATCGCCGCCGCGACTCCGCTGGCCGCGAGTCCGACGCCCGCCGCACGCAAGCCCATCTCGCAACCCGTCAGCGCCGCCATGAGCGACAGGGCGTTGCAATCGCCCAGATGGCCGATGCGGAACATGCGCCCCTTGAGCTTGCCCAACCCCGTGCCCAGCGAAAGGTTGAAACGCTCGAGGATGAGCGCACGCACGGCGTCGGCATCGACGCCCGGCGGCAGGACCACGCCGGTGAGTACCGGAGACTGGGCCGATGGGTCCTGGCACTGCACTTCCAGCCCCCAGGCCGCGACGGCGGCGCGGCAGGCACGCGCCAGTTGCTGGTGGCGGGCAAAGACCTGCGGCAGTCCCTCGCCGCGAAGCATGTCGCACGCCTCGGCCAGGCCGTAGAGCAGATTGGTGGCGGGCGTGGTCGGCCAGTACCCGTTGCGGTTGGCCGCGACGATCTCGTCCCAGGCCCAGTAGGCACGCGCCAGCCCGGCGTCGCGGCTGGCAGCCATCGCCTTCGGCGAGATCGCGTTGAAGCCCAGCCCTGGCGGCAGCATCAGGCCCTTCTGCGACCCGGAGATGCTGACGTCCACGCCCCATTCGTCGTGGCGGTAGTCGGCGGAGCCCAAGCCCGAGATGGTGTCCACGAGCAGCAGGGCCGGATGGCCAGCCGCGTCGATGGCGCGGCGCACGGCGGCGATGTCGGACGTGGTGCCGGTCGAGGTTTCGTTGTGCACCACGCACACCGAGCGGATGCGCCGCCCGGTATCGCGACGCAGCTGCCCGGCGATCGCCTCGGCGTCGATCCCCGTGCGCCAGCTGTCGCCGCCAGGCGCCACGACTGTCTCGACCTCGAGGCCCAGGCGCTGCGCCAGTTGGCGCCAGAGGCTCGCGAAATGGCCGGTCTCATACACCAGCACGGTATCGCCCGCACTGTGCGTGTTGACCAGCGCGGCCTCCCAGGCGCCGGTGCCCGAGCCCGGGTAGATCACGACGTCGCCGCGGGTCTGGAACACGTGCCGCACGCCGTCGAGCACGCGCAGGCCGAGCGCGCCGAATTCCGGCCCGCGGTGATCGATCGTCGGGTAGCTGATGGCGCGCAGGATGCGGTCGGGCACCGGGCTCGGCCCGGGGATGTGCAGGAAGTGGCGGCCGGAGGGATGGGAGTCGAGTTGCAGCATGGATCGAAACGAAATCGTGCAAGGGGGCGGTGGTCAGGCGCTCAGCGCGTCATGGAACGCGAGAGCTGCTCCTGCGGCAGATAGGCACCGGCAGCGCGCAAGGTGCCGACCAGCGCCTCGGTGTCCAGGTCGCACGCCGGCTGGCCCGTCGCGAGCGACTGCGCCGCCGCCGTGCCGGCGGCCTGCCCCATCATGTAGGCGGCCGATTGCGCGCGGATCGAGCCGTGCACCTTCGTATCGCTGGAATGGCAACGGCCGGCCACCCACAGGTTCTCGGCCCCCCGGGGCACCAGAATGCTGTAGGGAATGCCGACGCACTGCCCCTGCCCGAGATTGTCCTTGCCATGGAAGTCCTTCATGAAGCGGTCGAACTCGGCGCGGCTGGTGTCGGTGGGGTGCACGTCCGTCGGCCGGTTGTAGACGGCGATCTGGTCGGCGAACTGCCGGCGCGCGCGGAAATCGTCGATGCCCAGTTCGAACTCGCCCACGATGCGGCGCGAATCGCGCACACCCATCACCGGTGCCGTGCTCACC